>JBAWYD010000153.1:0-4527 GCA_037143735.1 Deltaproteobacteria bacterium | reverse complement strand
CTGCCTGTTACCCTGCCTGTTACCCTGCCTTTTACCCTTGACATATCATGTGTCCTTGCCTATCATTACATCGGTAAAAATCATATAGAGGATCATAACCTATGGGAACGGACAACGTCGTATTTCTTGAAGTTATCGAATGGTTTGACGAGTCGGGAAAAGAACTGGTTCACAGGATTCCAGAGAAAGGCTCCGGGGAAATCAAGTGGGGCACCCAGATGACCGTCCGGGAAAGCCAGGCCGCCGTCTTCTTCTACAACGGCAAGGCTTATGACCCCTTCGGTGCGGGCAGGCACACATTGAAAACGGCCAATATTCCCATCCTGACAAAGGTTCTCAGCCTGCCGTGGGGAATGACGAGCCCGTTGCGGGCGGAAGTCTATTTCATCAACATGAAAGTCTTTCCCAACCTTAAGTGGGGGACGAGAGACCCCGTTGCCTTCAGGGATACGGAACTGGGGCTGATTCGTCTCAGGGCTTTCGGGGTTTTCAACATCCAGGTCATTCAGCCGGTGCTTTTTGTTAACAGCCTTGTGGGAACCCAGGGAATATTCACCACGGACGCCATCGCAGAATATCTGAACACGGTCACTGTCTCCCGATTCAATGATTTTATGGGAAAACACATCGATACCATTTTTAATCTTCCCGCCAGATACAATGAACTTTCAGAGGGCCTGAAAAAAGCCATTGAAAAAGATTTTACCCGTTTTGGTTTGGGCCTCAACGAGTTGTACATCAACTCGATTACACCGCCGCCGGAAGTCCAGAAAGCCATTGACGACAAGAGCAGGCTCGGCGTCTTTGACGATCTCAACAAACTTCTCAAGATGAAAGCCGCCATGGCCATGGAAACGGCCTCCCAGTCCCAGGGACAGGCGGGCGCGGGTCTGGGCATGGGGATGGGGTTTATGATGCCCGCCATGTTCGCCGAGGCATTTAAGACCACACCCACAGGGCAGACCCCGGCGCCGGAGCCCGTCAACTGCCCGGACTGTCGGCAAAATATCCCCAAGGATGCCAAATTCTGCCCCTGCTGCGGTCACCAGATGCTCGTTTTTCAGCAATGTTCGCAATGCGGTAAAAATCTTCCCATTAATGCAAAATTCTGTCTACAGTGCGGCCACCCTGTGGAACAGAAACCTGCGTCCGTCAATTGTCCCAAATGCGGCGCCGGCAATCTGCCAAAAGCCACCTTCTGCAATCAGTGTGGCGAACGGATATAGCCGGCGCGAATCAAAGGCGCCGTGAAAACACGAGCGAAATAACATTAAAAGGCAGCTCAGACCAAATGACATACGTGCCATCCGGCGCCTGGCAGATTGATCATCAGTGCCCCCAGTGCGGCGCTCCCGTAACATTGAATGAAGCAGATCGGCTGCTTCTTTGCCCTTACTGTCGGACAAAACTCTATCTCGTTACGGATGATCATTTTCAATATTGCATCCCGACAAAGGATTCGACTCGGCGGGACATCATCCATATTCCCTATTGGCGTCTGAAAGGATTGTCTTTTTCGGTTCTTGCCGGTGACGTGGCAAATCGTTTTTTCGATACGAACCTGCTGGCAATTGATGTGCGGGGATTGCCGTCTTCCTTGGGATTGAGGCCTCAGGCTCTGAAACTGACGTTTGCTTCCCCAGGCGTGGAAGGACGATTTCTTGAACCGGGTATTGATGCCCGGGCGGTCATGCAGAGAATTGGCGCAGATGCAACCTGTTATCATCAGGCCTTCATCGGAGAAATCATCAGCCTGATCCATTGCCCCATGTATCTGGAAAATAATATGCTGTACGATGCCCTTCTTAAAAGACCCGTGTGTCCTGTGAAATCAGAAGACATGGATGGATTGCTGGCTAAAAGCCATTCACAGAATTGGCAGATCCGTTTTATATCGACACAGTGCCCCCGATGCGGATGGGACCTTCTGGGTGAAAAAGACACATTGGTATTAACCTGTACAAATTGTGAATCCGCATGGACCTGTCGGGGAAACACCTTTGAAAGCGTTGAATTTTCCGTCATAACAGACACGGAACCCGCTCCACACTATCTGCCCTTCTGGCGAATGAAACCCCGGATAGAGGGGATTCCCCTCAGATCCTATGCCGACCTTATCAGGCTGGGGAATCTTCCGAAAGTCATCACGAGTGCTTTCGAAGAAACTCCTCTGTATTTCTGGAGTCCCGCGTTCAAGGTGAATCCCGCCCTCTTTCTGAGATGGTCACGGCAGATGACCGTATTCCAGTCTGTGGAAAAAAAGAATGGCATCCTTCCCCGGACGTCTCTCTATCCGGTTACATTATCTTCGGGTGAGGCTCAGGAAAATATCATGATAACGATAGCCAATCTCATCACGGAAAAACGGAGGCTGTTTCCCGTCCTTTCAGGAATTCGCATCGACCTGGACGAAATCCTTCTTGAATATCACCCTTTCGCAATCGCCCGCAATGAACTCATCCACGCGAAACTACGCTTAAGTATCGATAAAAACGCCCTTGTATTCGGCACACAACTATAAGGAACCCCTCAGTATAAAAAAAGCCCGGATGCGCCGGGCTTTTGGTAGCATTATAATTTATTTACAGGACTGATAGGGGTCCCAGTCATAGCCCCAGATTTCACCACCTAAGGGTATCTTGTAATTTCGTCTTTCACCGTAAGACGGATACCGCCTGGCGCCGCCCTCTTTCGAAAGCATGGACACGGGAAACCGCGGAGGCAGAAGACCGTGTTCCCGGGCTTCGCGTTCGAGCCATTCCCGGTCATCGGGATGGGCAATCGATATCAGAGCGGACGCCCTCTCGTAACCGCTCAGCCCCCTGAGATTCACCATGCCGTATTCCGTACAGACATAGTTTGCCAACTGGGCAGGCACATCGACGCTTGACCCCTCCGGCAGGAAGGGAACGATCCTCGACGTCCCGTGTTTGCTTCTTGCCGTCATGGAAGCGACGCCCCTGCCGCCCTTTGACTGGGCGCAGAAAGCGACAAACTGAAAATATCCCCCCGTACTGGAAATGGGACGTTTCTCGTAGAAACCGGAGCACTGCTGACCCAAAAGGTCAACGGCCACGCAGTTGTCTATGGCAATCATATTATCAATCCTGGTCAGATTGTTGAAATTGTTGGTGTAACCGATATCATAGACGGCCAGGTTCTGATTCCGGTGGATCGTATCATAATACCACTGCACATCCACAGGAAAGGCAAACGTCCATACGCTCTTTCCCCGATCGATACTCTTGTAGGCATTGGTAACCTGTCCCGACTCTATCAGTTTGATGAGACCGTAATTCAGCATCTCCGTGTGAATTCCCAGGTCCTTAAACCCGGCATCCGCCATGGCACCGACGCACGCCGAGGGGAGAGAGCCGATCCCCAGCTGGATGACGTCTCTGTCCTGCATGATCGACATGATGTGTGCGGCGATCGCCTCTTCTTCCGGCTTCGGCTTCATGCCTTTTTCATTGATCTGGGGCCATTTATATTTTTCACAATCGACCTCAACCCAGTGATCAATTTCATCGATATGGATGGTATTGAACCGCCCCCCCTCCGCCCAGGGATAATCGGAACGGACCTCAAAGACGATCTTTTTCGCTGTCTGTCTGTAGATATTGCAATTGTTGACGCCGTAAGACATGTTAAAAAAGCCATGATCATCCGGGGCCGTTGCAGCATTAAACCACCAGTCCAGCCCCCTCTTCTCCTTTACGGCGTTGATGAATCGATAATGATGCGCCCACATTCCGTATGACCATCCCCATTGCGCCCAGTCCGTCACATTGTTGTTGTCCCTCGCCTTCCGGTTCCAGGGAAAGAAAAAGAACTCATGAACACAGTGATATTCCTGCACAGGGTCGATCTGCTGCAATTCGGGATGAGGATAAAACATCGCATAAAGCCAGAACTCAATATCCTTTAGTTGGCCCGGGCCGGGGCCCAGTCGTTTTGCCACGGCTTCCGTGCATACCGTCGAGTCCCCGCCGACACTTCCGTGATTAATCCAGTCTCCCGATCTAACCATATCCGCAATCTGCTCCGGTGTCCGCTTCTTGTCGCGGATTTTCTGCTGTATGGGCGTTGTCATAGTCATCCCTCCTTGAATAAAAAACTCATTTTCAAAATCACCGATATGCGTAGAACACAAAAAAGGGGTTAGCCTTACTCAAGCTAACCCCTTGATATTGAAGACATATCAAACCTGAAGTGACATCATTCTCCCGATTTTTCCTTATCTCAACCGTCTTACTTCTTCTTGTGCCGTGAGGCCTTCAAACGTTTACTGTATTTATGCTTGCTGATTTTCTTCCTTCGCTTTTTTACAACACTTCCCATCTATCACCTCAACATTCTCAGATATTGCATCCAACTCATTTAAAATATAAACATTTTCGCATTGCCGGTCCCCCAGTCAAGCGACGCATTATATACAATTGCGATGCACATGTCAACCATGAACATTTTTCTTGTCAGTAGCAAATGATATGTCCGGTTTGTAGCACACAATCTGTCCGGTTTGTT
>JBAWYD010000152.1:0-4579 GCA_037143735.1 Deltaproteobacteria bacterium | reverse complement strand
CCGGGCACGGACGTGAAAAAGGACGTCAGGGGCACCACACAGATGCCTGTCGAACCGAGGAGATAATACACAAAACGTTTATCAAACTCTATCCTTTCGGATACCAGTTTTTCGACATAATGTCTGATCTCCGGCTGCTCAATGGGTAATGTCTGCCTGTCGTTAAGGGAAGCTTCGTTGAACACCATGGACATGTAAAAAGCGCCATTGCTCCTGTTGACGATGAGATAGGGCACATCCTTGAAAGCATTGTATGCAATGTTGGAAAGTCTCTCATAGTGGCGAATTCTGTCATTCAAGTATTTTTCATACTCGGGATGGGTAAGAATTTTGGGAATGGCCATCTGGGGCATCGTCGTGGAACAGACCTCGGACATCTTCTGATTTACAATGGTATTGATATAGCGTTCGAACTTTTCATCCTTGTGGGCGTTGTACACCTCCATCCAGCCGCACCGGGAGCCAGGCCAGGGAAACTCCTTGGAGATGCCTTTCATGCTGATTCCGGGCACGTCCTCAATGATATCCGACAGAGGCGTTGTTTTCTTCCCGTTGTAGACAATATTGATGTACGTCTCGTCAAATATGAGGAAAAGATCATATTCCCTTGCAATTTCGACGATCTTTTTCAGGGCATCCGGGCTATGGACGAATCCCGTGGGGTTATCCGGATTTATTACCAGAATCCCTACAATGGACTTATAGCTTCTCACCTTCTGCTCCAGTTCGCGGATGTCGGGAGACCAGTCACGATACGGATTCATCCGGTAGGTATTGGGAGGAAAAGAGGCATGAAGCACTTCCGCCAGAAGATGCGTGGAATACGTCGGCTCCGGCATGATGATTCGGGCATCCACTCGTATGGCGCTGTACGTCCGGGCTATGGCGTCACCCAGACCGTTGAAGAAGATGATGTCTTCCGGCGTAATCTGTGCCTTGCCTGCCTTGTTCACACGATCTGCCAGGAACTCCCTGGTTTCATCCACCCCCTTGGTGGGACTGTATCCATAGGAAAGATCATCCTGCAAGATCTCCGTCAGGACATCCTTCATCCAGTCGGGGATTTTTTCCCCTTTATGGATGGGATCGCCTATGTTTTCCCAAGTGACCTCAATGCCGTACTCTTTCAGCTTGTTGGCCACCTCCACAATCTGACGGATTTCATAAACCAGACCACTGCCGTCTTTAGCTATATCAAATCTCATACACACCTCTTGGCGTCCTTTAAGACCATTGACGTTTCCTCATTTTTCTTATCATTCCTGTAAAAACGGGCATCCATAACATGCGGAGTTCACTGGATTCCTGGCTCCGCTGGAATGACAGGGTGGTGATATTTTCACAGAATTCAAAGGTCTTGCTTTAGGGATAATCCTTATAAAGTTGGTAATTTACATAACGTAAGCAAATTTATAATACAGTTCATTGTAAATATCCATTCTTTTTTTCATCATGCTCACAGAAGCATCAACCTGAATCCCAGAAACAGGGTTGCAGACAGAATCAGTGTGACAAACATCAGGACGTTGACCATGTAAATATCTTCTTTTTTTATTTCCCTTAAGGGGTCCCCGATGGCGGGTCTCTCTGAGGGCCGGCCGAAATAGTAATTCAATCCTCCCAGTTGAACACCGAGAGCGCCGGCTACAGCAGCCTCCGCGAGACCTGAATTCGGACTGGGATGCTTCCGCCCGTCGCGGAAAAGCATCCGGAAAGCATTCAGAGGCTTAAGTTTCAGGATCGCAGCGGCCACAGGGATCAGAAGGGCGGTCAATCTCGCGGGAATGTAGTTCGCCAGGTCATCCAGCCTGGCCGAGGCCCAGCCAAAAGCTCTGTAGCGTTCATTTTTGTATCCGAATGTTGAATCAAGGGTATTGACGGCTTTATAAAGAATGGCGCCCAGAGGACCCCCAAGGACTGCAAAGAAAAGAGGGGCAGTGACACCATCTACGGTATTTTCTGCGACACTCTCCATGGTCGCCCGGACGACTTCCCGTTCGTCAAGATTGTCGGTGTCGCGTCCTACCAGCAGGGAAACTTTCCTTCTCGCCGCCTCTAAATTTCCGCTTTTTAATTCCTGATAAACTTCCAGGCTGTGCCCGGCCAGATCCCTGGCCGCAAAGGTGGTATAGAGCAGCATGATGGACATAACGTCGGCCACGAAAGGATGGAGAAATCCCGCACCCCGGATCAACCCATATGCTGAAATTGTTGTAACCGACAGAACAGTGACAACCATCACCATCCCTGCCAGCTGTTGATTCCGGAAAATATTTCTAAGGGGCGTCTCCATGAAAAGGGCGAAACGCCCGATTAACTTCGCCGGGTGGGGAAACCAGCGGGGATCTCCAATGGCTAAATCCAGGGCAATGGCGATAAGAATTTGATATTCCAGTCTCATTTCGAACGTTTAGTCCATAATCTTTGCAAGGGATGCCAGTAATGTTGAGTTTTCCCATTCCGTTCTGACGGCAATCCGGAAGAACCTCTCATCAAGACCTTCAAAGTTTTGACACAGGCGGATGGCGATTCCATCGGCAAGCAGTTTCGCTGCTATGGCCGATGCATCCACACCCGTGCGGTCGATCCTCACAAGAAGGTAATTCGCCACACCGGGGTAAACGGTAAAACACCCCATGAGAAGCAGACGGTCGATCAGATGTTGCCGCTGTCCGGAAACATGGCTTCTGCTCTTGTTGAGATAGTCCCGGTCCCTCAATGCATACTCGCCTACAATCTGGGCAAAGGCATTGACGGACCAGGGCGGCTGTATTTCCTTCAGACGCCGTATGATGTCCGCATCAGCTACGGCACATCCCAGCCGGAGGCCGGGCATGGCAAAGATTTTCGTCAATGAAAGCAGAACAACGACATTGGGCGGCCGATTGCATGTGATGCTGTCCATGTTCTCTACAAAATCTGCAAAGGCCTCATCCACAACGAATATGGTGGAAGGATGTTTCCGGGCAAGGGCTCTCAGGCCGGAAGTCTCGTAAAGAATTCCCGTGGGGTTATTGGGTTGCCCCAGAAAGACCATACAATCTTCGGCAAGTAACGCGGCAATGTCCTCGATGTCCGGTTTAAATGCCTTTTCCTCTTTCAATGGGATGGTTTTCACGGGAAGGCCCGTCAGCCTGACAACCCTGGTATAATCCAGATAGGAAGGAACAGGAATCACGGCAAGGCGTGAGGAAAGAACGCGGGGAAGAAGATAAAGGATTTCCGTCGAACCGTTCCCGACGATGAGCTGATCCCGGCTGACGCCGTAACGTTCCGTCATCGCCTCGATAAGGGACGAACAATCCGGGTCAGGATAATGTTCCATATCACGGAACCGGGCGCTGATAAGAGAAAGGACCCATTCAGGAGGACCCAAAGGGTTAATATTAGCGGAAAAATCGAGAATATCCCCGGGAGGCCGCCCCGAAATTTCCGCCAGATGTTTTATATTTCCTCCATGTCCGAGTGTCGTCATACCATCACGATCCATGCACTTTTCCCTTCAATAATATTCTCCATGGCCCCATGCGACTGCAACCAGCACCGGGACAATCTCCGCAATTTCACAGGCGGCGCCCAGCGTATCACCCGTATAACCCCCGATTTTTCGAAAACTGTACAAGGCGCACAGGACCGCCACGGCAAGCGTGACAAGACCTGCTGCAAAACCCATCCATTGAGCCGTCAGGGCTGCAACGACAACAAGAAACGAAGCGGTCCAGATGGCATGAATCCTCGAGCGGCTTTTCACAAACAGGGTTGCCAGCCCCCCCTCGCTCCGTACATAGGGAAGGACCGTCATCATAACCACAAGGGAGCACCGACCCGCAAGAGGCATCAAAAAGATAACGATCGGACGCGATGAAAGGGGAAGAGATAACAACAGGGAAATCTTCAGCATGATCACACAGACGACGGCGATAACCCCCATGACCCCGATGTGGCTGTCTTTCATGATTTCCAGGATACGCTCCCGGGGACGGGCGCTGAAAAATCCGTCGGCCGTATCGGCCAGTCCATCCATATGCAACCCCCCCGACACGGCGAGCAGAAAAATCACGACAACGACGCATGCCGGAAAGGGCGGCAGCACGGCATCCATGACATATCCGAGGATTGCGGCCATCATCCCGATCAGCAGGCCGACAACGGGGAAAAAGGGCACACTTTTTTCCAGTTCTCTTTCACCGGTCACCAGAGTCTTCGGAAACGGGATAACGGTCAAAAACTGGACGGCGGCAAGGAAGGATTTCATCACTCTGCCCTGGAAACGGATGCCTGCTCGAATGTAGCCACCTCTGTGAGAATACGGACGGCCGCTTCAATCAGATGCATGGAAAGGGCGGCGCCGGTACCCTCACCAAGCCGCAGGTCCAGATCAAGGAGGGGAATTTTCCCCAGCGTCTCAAGGGCAATCCGGTGACCCTTTTCCACGCTCCGGTGAGAGGCTATCATGTACTCCCGGGAAACCGGAGCCAGATGGGCTGCAATCAGAGCGCCGGCAGTGGAAATGAATCCATCTATCAGAACCGGTTTTTTAATCGAGGCGGCGCCGATTATCAACCCGGCGATCCCGCCG
>JBAWYD010000151.1:0-4715 GCA_037143735.1 Deltaproteobacteria bacterium | reverse complement strand
TGAAAACGTCGCCCTCGCCATATTCCCCCTTGCCGGTTTTAAAGAACCTCTGGTGAGTTGCAGCCTTTTCCGGATCGGCAAGGCGCTCCAGCTCTCTCCGGATTTCTTCAACTGTCATGCCGTCATCTCCGTTGAATTCAGGAAAATTCCTGTCCCCGTCTTTATTTCCGGTGGGCAGAGAGCATCACTGGACGATCACGATCCCTGCCAGGGTCCCTTTCGGAATATCCTCCGCTTTCGCAGAGCTTCCGATGGGGTAAATGTCCCAGCCAATCCCGGCAGCCATCCGGTAAACGTCGATCCCCACCGCTTCCATGGATGGTCTCGAAAGCAGAGAAAAACGGCATTTTTCTCCCTCCAGGGCAAGGCAGCTCTTCTGCTGCCCGCAGTACGTGTGCCTGCAGGAGCCCGACGCAAATCCGAACGCGAGATAATGGCCGTCGTAGAACGCCATGGACTCAATGTCTGAGACTATCTTAAAGACGCTCCGGTAGGCCTCCACCCGCTCCTCAATCGTCGCCTTGTCCCGGACGATGACTTCCGGGGGTACGTCCCTGGTGAAAAAAACAGCCTTTCGGTATTTCCGGAGAAGCCCGCGCAGTTCCTCCGGCTTCAGGGTGTTTGGCGGACAGTGGGCGCATGCGCCATAGCCGAAACACCTGGGGATTTGGCACTTGAGCGTCACCCGTTCATCAACGGGAATCTCATCGGCGCCCAGGATGGCGACGTTGCTTGCCCCCAATTCGAGAGCCTTTTGCCGGTACCTTTCCAAATCCTCTTCCAGACGGCCATCATTCATGTCTACGGTGATTCTTTCAATCCTTTTACCCATCCTCTCTACCTCCCGATTCGAATTCCGGTTTCCACCTCCACCTGCATCTTTGAAAAAAGCTGTCTCTTGAATTTTTCAACAAACATGTGCTCTTATATAATAGGTGGAGTATACGGAAAGGCTCCCCGCGTGTCAAGGGGAGGGTAGAATATGTCACAGTATAATGAAGACTTAACGGCGGCATTCTGTTTGACAAGTGATATGTTGTACTGTAGACATCATATGGATAAAAAAGAAAGTTCTGTCAGGCAATGTCCATATGAAAAATAAAAAAAGAGGCGAATCTGCGAACGGAATCAACGGTACAAGGGTGTCGCTAAAGAGAAGGACATGCAGGTAATAAAAGAAAAGAAAAAGAAGGCACTGCGACAGGAAAAAAGTCTTTACCTGACCCTTATCGAACAGTCACAGGATGCCATCTACGTTCTCTTCAACGGCAAGCTTGGGTTTGTGAACAGAAAGTTTTCAGAACTCTCCCAGATAACACCGGAGGCGGCGGAAAACCCCGGTTTCGATTTTATCAGCCTCGTCGCTCCCGAGAGCCGCCCTCTCATTAAAGAGCGCATGAAACTTTTTAAAAAAGGTGAATTCATGAAACAGACATTTGAATTCACCGCCCTCACCGTTGGCGGTCGCAGGATCGAGATGGAGGTCTCCATTTCAAATGTTTCTTACAAAGGCGGAACAGCCACCCTGGGAATTCTCCATGATATTACGGAACGGAAACGGTTTCATGAACGGTTGACCAGAATAAACGAGTGCTTTCTGAGTTTTGTTGCCGACCCGATCGAGAACATTCGCCGCCTCACCTGTCTTTTAGGCGAGATTATGGAAGCTACATGTGCGCTTTACAACCGCATAGAAAGAGGAATGCTCTGTTCACTGGGACAATGGCATACGCCTCCTGGTTACAAAACCGAAGACAGCCCGGATGGACATATCTGTTATGATGTCATCAGACAATGTGGCGAGCAACCCCTTATCATCAGGAATCTGGCAGACACTGACTTCGCAAGAACAGATCCCAACGTGGCAATGTATGGCCTGCAAACGTATATCGGGCAGGCCGTCAGGTGCGGCGGTCTGTGCGTCGGTTCTCTCTGTGTCGTATATCAGAAAGATATCGTGCCCTCTGAGGAAGATTTAAAAATCCTGGGAATCATCGCTGCCGCACTGGGAGTGGAAGAGGAACGTTGTAGGGCAGAAGTGGATTTGAAGAAGAGTGAGAAGGATCTATCTCTAAGGTCCCACAATTTGGAGGAAGTCAATACGGCGTTAAAAGTGTTACTGAAACAGAGGGATGAGGATAAGCAGCAATCGGAGGAAACGATTCTGTCAAACGTTAACAAACTCATCGTCCCGTATATTGAACGCCTCAAGCACAGCGGCCTCACACCCGGGCAAAGAAACCTGACAGATATCATGGAAAAAAACATCCTCGAAATCGTCTCCCCTTTTTTACGGAATCTGTCACTTCGGTGCATGAATTTGACCCCTCAGGAAATTCAGGTAGCCCACCTCGTCAAGAAGGGGAAAACAAGCAAAGAAATCGCGGAACTCCAGAACGTTTCCGCGCGAACGATTGATTTTCACCGGGAAAATATCAGAAAGAAACTCGGGTTGCGCAACAAAAAAAAGAATCTCCGATCACACCTCTTGTCTCTCTTGTAATACCAGCATTAACCTGGCATTATCCCTATGAATAAATTGTATTGTGTTCTCGTTCAATCATATATAATATTTTAAAAGTGTCCATTTTATCATACGTATTATTCTTAGCCGCATTTGAACAACATCAAGATTTGTAGTGTCTTCGTTTATTGATATCTCGTGGGTGGGATAACATCGTTTTTTATAACATCTAAACAGCAAGGAGGATTGAAACGTGAAGATTCAAGAGATCCGTCAAATAGCAAAATCACGGGGTGTCGACGCCGGGGTTGGCCGTCCTAAACAGGACATCATCCGGGATATTCAAATAACGGAGGGATACTCTCCGTGCTTTGGAACAAAGGAAACCTGCGAAAACGATTGCCTGTGGAAGAAAGACTGCACGAACAACAGATAACACCATGTCCCGTCCGTTAAAAAAACTGCCGTTGATGATTTAGTGATAAATGCGTCCGTCAACGTAATGACTGATCCGTTTAAGGAGGGAAAGGCTGTGAACGGACCTGAAATCGTAAAAAAGACGGAAAAAACGGCAGTGCTGCTGGTTTCCCCGGAGACAGGCAGGTTGCCTGAGGAGATGGGGAGCCTTGCCAGATATATCTCCGGCAAAACCGGAGGCCTTGGAGAAGTCGTTGCAGCACTGTGCGAGGGTATCAGTGCAAGGGGAATCGATTGTCACGTGGCAACCATCAACTTGAAGAAAAGATTCAAGCAGGAATGCCATCTCAATGAAGAAAAATGGCAGGAAATACGGTATAAGATCGATCCCGACAAAATCCACTTGGTAAGCTCGTCTATATTTGCCAACCTGGCCAGCGCCTATTCAGGGAATCCCCTCTTGAACGCCGCTGAATTTCAAAAACAGGTCGTCAACACCATTATCAAAAACGTACGGGCAAAATACGCAGGGAGGCTGATTCTTCACAGCCACGACTGGATGGCGGGAGGCGCCATCACGGCCTACGCGAAATCGAGAGGTTGCCCGATCCTGCATACGATTCATAATGTTCACACCGGACATATTCCCCTGGAGATGCTCTTCGGCATCGACATTGACGGTATTGCCTGGAATATCTTTTTTTCGGAAGATAACGGAAAACCCTGCCTCGATTCCCAGGCCACAGCCATCAAGAGCGCCACGATGGTCAATTTCGTCGGGGCCAGATTTCTCAGGGAAATCATCGAAGATAATTTTCTGGACAGACCGATTATTGCTTCCAGTATCAGACAGGAAGTGAAGTCGAAATATTACAATGGTGCGACTCTGGCGATCATGAACGCGCCGTCTCTGAGGATGTACCCCGAACGATGCGAATTTTCAGTAAGGAAATACGGTCCCGACGATGACGTTATCGCTGCAAAGAGAGAAAACCTCGTGGAATTCCAGAAGATGACGGGGCTTATTGTCAATCCGGAAGCGATCCTTCTTTACTGGCCGTCCCGGTTGGACCCGGCACAAAAAGGAGTCGAGCTTATAGAGGATATCGCCCTTCAATTTGTCATCGAACACGGAGACGTTCAGATTGCTGTCGTCGGGAACGGCGTCGGTCACGATCAGACACACGAGGAAATCCTGGGACGCATTGCCTGCGCATCTGGTGGAAAGATCACGTACCAGCTTTTCTCCGAGGCGCTTTCCATGCTCGGATATGCCGCGGCAAACGTTGTCTTTGGCGCCTCCCTGTACGAGCCGTGCGGCCAGATTGATCAAATCGGGAATCTTTTCGGTGCAATCGCGGTAAACCGTGACACCGGAGGCTATCACGACAAGGTTAAAGACTTACAACTGATGATTGACGGCGCCCCCCGAGACGAGGGCAACGGATTTCTCTTCCGGGATTACGATACCGGCGGATTATGGTACGGACTATCCAAAAGTGTGCAGTTTTGCCGGAGGCCGTTGAATATTCAGGAAGAACAAATCAAGAGGATCATGAGAGAAACCCGACAGAAATATGATTTGAACACCATGGTGGATGAATACGTAAAAGTCTACGAAATGCTCAACGGCGGTCATCCCCTGGTTTAGCTACAGACCCCCTTTCAGGGCCTTCTCCGTCTTGCAGCGCTCATAACGCCGCAAAGGTCATCTTTGTTCCCGCCATGTTGAGGATGAATTTGTCCGGCATGGCCTTTTCGATCTCCATGACAGCCTTTCGGCCGGTACAGTGGCAGGGGATAAGATAGTCCGGATCAATCTTTTTCAGTTCCT
>JBAWYD010000150.1:0-4855 GCA_037143735.1 Deltaproteobacteria bacterium | reverse complement strand
AGGGATACAGGGAGGGGGCATTTTCATATAAATGCGGGTCTTAAAAAACATGTGAGGTAACAGCGCCATGCTTGAGCTAATGAGAAAACACGCCAGAAACTGGCTCATGAAACTTTTGCTCGGAATTATCATCATCGTTTTCATCTTTTATTTTGGTTCCATGCGCGGGAGAGACAAGGCGGACGCGATTGCCATGATCGACGGCAAGCCTGTTTCGCATGTTGATTTTCAGAAAGAATACCAGAATCTTGTTGATTTTTATCGGCAGCGTTATGGCGGCGCCCTGACGGACGACGTGATAAAAGGTCTGAACCTGAAACAGCAGGCTTTTGATAACCTGATTCATCAGGGAATCATTCTCCGGAGGGCGGCGGATCTCCATCTGGAGATCTCCGACGAAGAGGTGAGGAATTCCATCCTTTCCAATCCGGCGTTTCACAGAGGCGGCGTATTCGACGAGAAGATTTACCAGCAGGTTCTGCGCCAACACAAGATGGCGCCGGCGGATTTTGAAGCTGTTCAGAAAAAGGGAATCATGATCGCCAGGCTGGAAGACTTTCTGCAGGACGGTGTAAAAGTATCGGACAAAGAAGTGTTTGATCTCTACAGGGCGCAGAGTGGAAAATTAAATATAAATTTTCTGACTCTTTCTGCAAAGGATTTTGCCAAGAGAATCAAGCCGGACCGGAAGGATCTGGAATCATATCTGAGAGAACATGAAAACGATTTTCGGATCCCCGAAAAAATACAGGTCAAATACATATCATTCGCGGCTCAGGATTTTGCAGCATCCGTGAAGGTATCGGATGCGGAGGTTAACGATTATTATAATCGTCACAAGGACCAATTTAATAAAAAGGGAGGCAAACCCGTTCCATTGTCGGAGGCAAGAGGTAAAATCGTAGCCGAATTGAAGCATGTACAGGGGATGTTCGCTGCCGCCGAAAAAGCAAAAAAATCCCATGATATCATCTATCAGAAAGAGAATTTTGATGATTACACCCGCCAGAACGGGTTGAAAACTACCGTTACGGATTTTTTCAGCGCCAAGGATATGCCACAGGAATTCGGACAGATCCGGGACTTTGCCAAAAAAATCATGGGACTTCAGCCGGAGGAAGTCAGTTCCGTCCTGTCTGACGATCAGCGGCACTATCTATTTAAACTTGTAGCGAAAAAACCTCCTCATGTCCCTGCGTTAAAAGACATTGAAGGGGAGGTTGAAAAACAGTATCTGGCCGGGGAATCCCTGCGGCTCTGCAAAAAAGAGGCTGAATCGATCCTTGACCGCGTGAAAAAGGGTGAAACGATGGATAAAGTATCATCGGAGAAAGGACTGAAAATCTCTGAAACGGGACTATTCCAACCTGGCGGGGCCGTCCCGAAAATCGGTTCTTCACGGGAGTTGAATGAATCCCTGTTCCTCATTTCCGAAAAAAATCCTTATCCGGATCAACCCTTCCTGATTCATGGAAATTATGTGATTGTGAAATTCAAAGAGCGGAACGCTCTCGATAACAGGAATTTTGAAACCCAGAAAGCGCCCCTGAAGAATCTCCTGCTTTCCATGAAGAGAGGTGAATGCCTCCGGTCGTGGCTGGATAATCAAAAGGCCTCCATGACCAAAGATGGAACGCTGAAGCTTCTGAAGGACGTAAAAGATATGTAGCAGCGGGAAGGGTCATCATTCAGGCAGAAAATTCAGCATGCCCTTCGATCTATCCCTCCGCAAAAAGGGGTACATGCTCAAAGCGGCCGACATCGACGAGGCCTTTGTCGGTTATCTTCAATGCCGGGATGACGGGCAGCGCCAGAAAGGAAAGGGCCATGAATGGCTCTTCTAACCGGCATCCCAGATCCCGGGACACACGGATCATCTTTTCCCACCCGCAAGCCACCGTCGAAAGATTCTGATCGGACATAAGACCGGCGACAGGGAGAGGAATGCTGGCCAGCACCTTTCCGTCCTTGACTGCCACAAGCCCGCCTCCCATGGTTTCCACCGTCTTCACGGCGCAATACATGTCCCGATCGTTGCAGCCCACACAGATGATGTTGTGGGAATCGTGAGCCACGGAGGAAGCCAGTGCGCCCTCTCTCAGGCCAAAGCCCTGAACCATTCCCAGCCCGATGTTGCCTGTGCCATGATGGCGTTCAAAAACGGCAATTTTTATCAAGTCGTTTTCCATATCCGAAACGACGCAACCATGCTGAATCGGCGCTCTGCAAATGCGACATTCCGTAAGAATCTGATCGGGAATGAGCCCAATTGCGCGGAGGAACTCGCCTTTTTGAGGGATGCGCAGCGACTCCGGATAGAAGGGTTTTATGTTCATGGGGGATACGTTTTCCATGACGGGCGGTGTCGGAAACGGCTCGGCAAGGGCGTCTCGATGGAAGACGACGCGGCCTCTTTTCAAGACGGTTTTTACCTCCACAGGTGAAAGAGATGACAGGATGAGAATATCGGCCTGATAGCCAGGTGCGATTGCTCCAAGCCCCGTAAGCCCGAAGTGCCGGGCCGTATTCAGGGTGACCATGAGGATGGCATGGAGGGTGTTGATCCCTTCCGATACGGCGATATTGACAAGATGGTTCAGATGTCCCTTTCTCAGAAGATCGTGGGGGTGAAGGTCGTCGGTCACGAGAGAACACTGCCCGACCGTGGACTCCGTGACGATGGGCAGGAGCGTTTTCAGGTTTTTTGCCTGTGTTCCCTGCCGGATCATGATGTGCATGCCGAGCCTGAGTTTTTCAAGGGCTTCCCCGGAAACGGTACATTCATGATCGGAACGGAGCCCGGCGCCGATGTAGGCATTGAGAGCGCGACCGGAAAGGAGAGGCGCATGGCCGTCCTTGGCGGCATCACAAAAGGCAGCGATCTTTTCCAGGACAGCCTCTGCCCCGGTGATCACGCCGGGATAATTCATCATTTCTGCAAGCCCCAGGACGCGGGGGTGGCTTCTGAAGGCCAGAAGGTCTTCACAGGATAATCCGGCGCCCGATGTTTCCAGATGGGTGGCCGGTACGCAGGAAGGGAGCATCATGAAAAAGTCAACGGGGAGTCCCTCGCTCGTATCCAGGAGGTATTGAATGCCTCTTTTACCCATCACATTGGCGATCTCGTGCGGATCGGCTATGATGGAGGTGGTGCCGCAGGGGAGGACGGCCCTTGCCAGTTCGGGGGCTGAAAGCATGGTGCTTTCAATATGGAAATGGCCGTCAATGAAGCCGGGACATACGTACTCTCCCGTTACGTCGATCTCCTCATCACCTGTGTATTGGCCGATCCCCACAACAACGCCGTCATAGACGGCCACATCCGCCTCAATAATCTCCCGTGAAAAAACATTGACGACCCTGCCGCCTTTCAGGACCAGCCCGGCGGGGATTTCTCCGCATGCGGCCCGGATACGATATTTCAATTGTTCAACCGTCAATCTTTCATTTTTCCCGTTTCCCATCATCCAAACCCTTGCAGACACTCCTCAATATAAAAGTCCATTTTCCCCTCCCCTGGCGGGAGGGGATGAAGGGGAGGGGGAAAAGACATGCTTGAATCCAGCCATTCACCACCCCCACGCGGGGCGGACCCTGCCAAAAAAGCGCGGCAATTGTGACGTTGGTATCCAGAACAACGCGTTTCAACTGATACCTCTGGATTCATGGACGATTGTTTCTATATCGTCCACTGTCATCGAGGAAAAGCCTTTTTCTTTGGCCAAGGATTCCGCGAAATCATAGATATCTTGATTTTTCACAGGTAAAAGTACGCAATCAAAAACACTGCCGATCTGTTCTGCCGCCTCTGCAGGCAATGAAAGATGCCCATCGGGCAAAACCTTGCCAATAAATCTTATCGCTGCTGCTTTCATAGGAATCACACTCCTTGTCCTTAAAAATAAACCTGAATCTGGCTGGCAGGGCTAAAGTCCTCCTACTGATTCCCGGCTATATCACCTGCTTCCCTGATGTTCCGTCAAGCGTTTGAAAAACATGCCCATATATTTGTCGCCGTTTTCGTTGGCATGCCATCTAAGAATATCGGTGAATTCTATTTCCGACGTTTCGACATTGATCAACTGCAGACGTATCAAGATTGCCATGTTGCCGTAGGATTCCTCTGCCTCTTTATTATAGAGCAATATATGGCTTGCCCCAAGAAGCTTCCCCATCCTGATGGTCTTTTCTTTATCCGTCAGGCCGCTCATTTGTAATTGCTGCTCCCGCAGGATCAGATCAAGATGTTTCCTCGTCAAAAACTTGATGGGGCTGGACATAATGAAAGGATCAAATATCTTCTCGGGGCATTTTTCGCCTGACCCTTCCGTACATATCAACAATGTCCCCTTGATCGGTGTTATCTTGTCATAACTATAAGCAGTACCCGTGACCAGGAAACACGCAACGACAATCAAAATTAACTTTTTCATTGCTCCTTACCTCGCTCCTTTTTCGCTATACTTCAGATAACGGATCAACATTGCGCTCGCAAAGATCATTCCGCCGACAATGGCAAAGGCCAGGGCAAAACAACCTGCGTCTCCCATGATTCCAACGCCTGCGGGAATCAGTCCCGCCCCGATCAGGTAGGCGAAAAAGATTGTCATGGATACGGAAACATTCCTGACACTTGAAGGCGTCGATCCGGCAAGAAGGGCAAATCCAGCCGGGAAAAAAGAGGCAGACAGCATGGGTTGCATAAACACCATAAACAACAGCCAGTTTCCCGGCACAACGCCCAGGAGGAGCGTCATGATTCCGCTAAATATCATGACGCCTTTTATTGTCCGTTCCGGGCCCAGACGGTCCGACATCCATCCCGACAGCAGGGCCATGATCACCGGAAGAATTC
>JBAWYD010000149.1:0-5031 GCA_037143735.1 Deltaproteobacteria bacterium | reverse complement strand
AAAGGATCCTGGACAAGGGGATTGTGATCGCCGGCGATATCCGGATCAACCTGGTGGACGTCGAGTTGCTGACGATCCAGATCCGTCTCGTCATCTGCTCCGTCGATAAGGCCAAGGAGATGGGTATGGACTGGTGGGTGAACAACCCCGCCTTCTGCTCCGGGGCCAAGAAGCAGCAGGCCCTGCCGGAGGCGATGGACAGGCTCGAAGAACGCCTCGCCCGGATCGAAACCTCCCTGGCCGCCGGGGCAAAATGACCATATCGTTAATGTGAGGTTTTATGCACAAAATACTGCCGATTGACGAGTATGAACTGGTTTCACAGGTCAAGGTTGCCCTCCGGATAAAGAAAGCGGAAGACGACCTGCGAGAGGAGAGGAATTCCCTCGAGAAAACTGTGCAGGAAAGGACAGCCGCCCTGCGCGACGCTGAAACTCGCTACCGCATGTTGTTCGAGCATTCGCCCGATGGCATCCTGATTATCGACCCGGCTACTGCGAGGCCCCTGGAGTTCAACGAAACCGCTCACCGACAACTCGGATACTCACGCGAGGAATTTTCCGGCTTGAGCATCTTCGATCTGGAAGCCACTGAAACAATTGAAGAAACCCGGCAGCGCATTATGCAAGTCATCCATGAAGGACGTGCTGATTTTGAAACCCGGCAGCGCACCCGACAGGGTGAAATCAGAAATGTCCACGTGACGTCGCAGATCATTGAGATCATGGGGAACCCTGTCTACCACTGTGTCTGGCGCGACATCACCGAGCGTAAGCGGGCGGAGGAGAAGTACGAGATGCTGTTCCATGAGATGCTGGACGGCTTCGCCCTGCACGACATTCTCTGCGACGAGGAGGGTCGCCCGAATGATTATCGCTTTTTGGCCGTTAATCCCGCCTTCGAACGCATCACCTGCCTGAAAGCCGAAGAAATCGTGGGCCGTACCGTTCTGGAGGTGCTGCCTGGCACCGAACGGCGCTGGATAGAGAGATACGGCAAGGTGGCGCTCACCGGCGAACCGGCCTTTTTCGAGAACTACGCCGCCGAACTGAAGAAACATTTCGAGGTGACGGCCTTCCGGCCCGCCCCCAACCAGTTCGCCTGCATCTTTGTCGATATCACCAAGCGCAAGCAGGCGGAGGAAAAGCTTCAAAATGCTCTGGACAGCCTCAGAAAAGCGGTCAGAGCCACCATCCAGGTCATGGTGTCCGCTGTCGAAACAAGAGATCCCTATACCGCCGGTCATCAAAGCCGGTCTGCCGACCTTGCCCTGGCCATTGGCGCCGAGATGGGGCTTTCGCAGGATCAAATAGACGGCATCCGTGTGGCCGGTTCCATCCATGACATCGGAAAGCTATCGATACCTGCGGAAATATTGTACAAGCCCACAAAGCTGAATGAGATCGAGTTTTCCCTGATCAAAGAACACTCCCGGACTGGATATGAGATTCTCAAGGATGTGGAATCCCCCTGGCCCCTGGCAGAGATTGTTTACCAGCATCATGAACGGATGAATGGTTCGGGTTATCCAAGAAACCTGAAAGGGGATGACATTCTGATGGAGGCCCGTATCCTCGCCGTAGCCGACGTCGTGGAGTCCATGGCATCTCACCGGCCTTATCGTGCGGGTCTGGGAATTGCCGCCGCTTTGGAGGAAATCGAGAAGAACAGGGGAACGCTTTATGATACTGCGGTCGTAGATGCCTGCCTGCGATTGTTTCGTGACAGAGGTTTCCATCTGAAGGTATCATAGGGAAAAGGGGACAGGGTTATGTTGCCCCTGGCCCTCAAACGGTACTTTGAACCCCTCCGACTCGGGAAAAAATATGGGAAGTGTCCCCACTTTTTTATGTTGCAAGGCTCTCCGCAATCCTGATCCCATCCAGGGCGGAACTGACAATCCCGCCTGCATAACCTGCCCCTTCGCCGCAGGGATAAAGCCCGGATACGTTCACGCTCTGACCATCCGGATTTCTCAATATTCTCACCGGCGATGATGTCCTGGTCTCAACGCCGATCAGGGTGGCCTCTGCTGTGATAAACCCCCGCATTTGACCTTCAAACTGAAGAAATCCCTGCAAGAGCGCATCAACCACAAAACCGGGAAGCGTCTCATGCATAGATGCTATCTTTACGCCGGGAGAAAAGGTGGTTGCTCCGGGGAGAGCGCTTTTCTGATCCTTCATAAAATCGACCAGGCGCTGTGCCGGGGCATGATAGTTTCCCCCCCCGAGAATGAAGGCCTTTTCTTCCCACCTCCTCCGAAATATAAGTCCGCCGAGGGGATGGCCTTGGGCCCCTTCGAAATCATCAGGATGAACATTAACGACCACGGCGCTGTTGGCATATGCGCCATCCCTCCGATAATTGCTCATGCCGTTTATCACCACAACCCCTTTTTCCGGACTGCACCCGATAACACTGCCGCCGGGACACATGCAGAATGTATAGACGGATCTCTTCAGGCCGGTCAGTTTTGCCGTCAGAAAATATTCTGCAGCAGGCAACTCCGGATGATCATGCCACCTGCCGTACTGAATGGCATTGATCAACGCCTGCGGGTGCTCCACGCGCAGACCAATGGCGAAGGGCTTCGGCACAAGGCAAACGCCACGGTCATGTAGTTTTTTGTAGGTATCATCGGCACTCTGCCCCGGAGCCATGATCAGGTGGTTAGTCCTGATTTCTTCATTCCCGTTGACAACGACACCCTCCACCCTGCCGTGAGAAACCAGAAAATCGGACGCCCTGGACTGAAACCTGATTTCGCATCCCCGCTCCGCAAGCGTCCTTCTGAGGTTGATCACTACATCCCTGAGGCGGTCTGTCCCGATGTGAGGTTTAGCATCCGTCAAGATTTCAGACGGTGCTCCCATATCAACGAAGGTTTCTTTGACCCATGCCGTATAGGGATTTTTGGCCCTGCTCGTAAGCTTTCCGTCAGAAAATGTACCCGCCCCGCCTTCGCCGAAATAAACATGACTTTCAGGATTCAGGACGCCTTTCTCCCAGAAGGTTCTGACATCCGCAATGCGCTCGGGTATGGCTCTGCCCCTTTCCAGAAGAAGGGGGGAAACGCCTCTCTCAACCAGGATCAAGGCCGCAAACAGACCGGCAGGACCGCTTCCGACGATGACAGGCCGCTTCTGCGGTTTAGTGATTACCACCGGACACGGCGGCCGCTTTTCCTCCGGAATTGCCTCAATTCTGATTCCTTTACAGGTCTGAACTGTCGGATAAACGTCATCATGTAATGATATATCAACCACATAGATAAATCTTGGCGGTTTTCTTCTTCGGGCGTCAACGGATTTTCTGACGACAGTCAATGACGAAATGGATTTCGTAGAAATGTCAAGGATCAGGGCGATCTTCGACGTCAAAACCTCTTCCCCCTCGCCGGGATGAATCACAATACCTGAAATACGTAATTTCATCGTCACTTCACCATTGAAAAAACAAATGAGCTATTATAAGGTAACCACCTTTAGTAATGATCATGAGAAGGGAACTATCATGCCATGGTACGCCGTTCATACTCGCAGCCGTCACGAAGACAGGGTTTATGCCGGCCTTGTCCTGAAATCGTTTCAGGTCTTTTTACCGAAGATCGAGGTATGGAGCAAGCGAAAAGACCGTCGAAAGAAAATCATGATTCCCATGTTTCCGGGTTATCTCTTTGTGGAACTTCTCTCCCTGGACAACGAGACGCAACTGGGTGTCCTGAAGACCTTCGGAGTCGTCAGGATTCTCGGGAAACCGGGGGGGGTAGAACCTATTCCCATTCCGGATGCGAAGATCGAAGTTATCCAGCGTCTTGTACGGTCAAAGGTGGAAATTCAGCAGTTTCAGTACCCGAGGATCGGTGAACCGGCTCTCATTACGGACGGTCCGTTCAAGGGCGTCGAAGGGGTTATGATCAGCACCGATTACGAGAAAGAACTTTTTGTCATATCCATCGACCTTCTTCAGAGAGCGGTCGCCATCAAGCTGGAAGGGTTTCAGATCAAGAGAATCTGACCGTTGAAGACCCTCGTCGCCTCATCGACCAAGAGATCCCCGCGACCTTTATACTTGGGTGAAAAATGGAACAGAACCATTCTTTTTGCACCCGCCCTCCGTGCCAGATCACCCGCCTGATAGGCCGTGAGGTGGTATTTATGAGCGGCTTTTTCGGCGTCTTCGTGCAGGAAGGTTGCTTCGATAAACAGAAGATCGGACGCATCGGCCAGCTCGATAATCTTTCCGGCATTTTCTTCGTTGTAGATGACATCCGTGACATAGGTAATTATTTGTCCCGGTGTTATTTTGACAACCGTTTCTTTCAATTCTCCTAACGGGATAATCCGTTCCCCGGCTCCCGGCGCCTGTTTCTTGCACCACACCCTGATGGGAGTGTCATCGGGATCACCATTCAAAATACGATCCTTTAACTCAACCAGCCAGGCGCCTACGGGAAGCCCCATTTCCTCCAAGGCATTTTTTTTAATATTGACACGGCTTTTCTCTTCAAACCGATAGGCAAGACAAGGAATTTTATGATCAAGGAACGTCCCTTTCACCGAAAAAAAATTCCCCTCGACAAGGGTGCCGTTAAATCCCTCTGTCTCATCCTCAATCTCAGGCCTGAAGGCGGTCCGGCAATGGTAGTGCCGCACGAGTTTCCTGTCCGGATGAAGTTCCGTCACGTGAAGAGCAAAATCATTCGTGTAATTCTCTACAAGATTCCAGGTATAGGCGCTGATCTTGCTTTCCAACTGTTGATGGAAGCCGGGAGGGCCAAAAAGGGATATGTGCAGGTCACGGCCAAGGCATACCCTCAACAGATGGTCAAATCCGATGAAATGATCCATGTGGGTATGAGAAATAAAAATGTGATTGATCTTGAGAAGTTCCCTCGGGTTTAAACGATGAATATCGCCTAAATCAAAAAGCAGAGCCGAGCGGCGATACTTAAATTCAACATAGACCCCGGGGTCACCGAAGGGATCATTGATCAGATGGGCGCTGAACATGTTCTTTTACCTTACT
>JBAWYD010000148.1:0-5062 GCA_037143735.1 Deltaproteobacteria bacterium | reverse complement strand
TCCATCAAAAAAAAGGCGGCGTGTTTCCTGTGCTGGCTCTACTGTCCGGAAGGCGTGATCAAGGCGACCATTCCCATAGAGATTGATCTTACATACTGCAAGGGCTGCGGCGTCTGTGCCGAGGAGTGTCCCGGCAAAGCGATCACCATGGTGAACGAGGGGGCGAAAAATGGCTGATGTCCAGATCATGACAGGCAATTCGGCAGCGGCCATTGCGGTAAAACTCAGCCATGTTCAGGTTGTTGCCGCCTATCCCATTACTCCCTCAACGTCTATTCCGGAAAACCTCTCGCAATATATCGAATCGGGCGAACTCAAGGCCGAGTTCATCCGGGTGGAAAGCGAACATTCCGCACTGACCGTCTGCATTTCCGCATCCACCGTTGGCGCGAGAGTTTTCACCGCAACCAGCTCACACGGGCTCCTCTACATGCATGAACAGCTTCACTGGGCCGCCGGCTCCAGATTGCCCATTGTGCTTTGCTGCGCCAACCGCGGCGTCGGCGCCCCCTGGTCCATATTTAACGACCAGCAGGACTCCATTGCCCAGAGAGACACCGGCTGGATTCAGATATACTGCCGGAACAACCAGGAGATCATCGACACGGTCATCCAGGCCTACCGGATAGCAGAGGAAGTCTATATCCCGGTGATGGTGTGCTATGACGGGTTTGTCCTGTCTCATACCATGATGCCCGTCGAGATTCCCGACGCCGATCTGGTCACCGATTTTTTGCCACCCTACAAGCCCCACACGATTGTTTCGCCGGAAAACCCGAAGAATATCAACCCGGTTATCTTTCCCTGGCGACGACTCAATGCGGAAGGCGTTCTCTGCGACGGCTACATGGAGATGCGATACAAGCTGCAGAAATCCCTCGAAGGTGCGCGGGATGTGATCACCTCCGTAAGCCGGTCCTATGCGGATGTTTTTGGCCGGGACCATGGCGGGATGCTCTGGACATACAAGACGGATGATGCGGAGGTTATTCTGGCGGGAATCGGCTCCGTGGCATCGGAAGCCACGGTGGCGGCGGACGCCCTGAGGGATCAGGGGATCAAGGCTGGCGTTGTCGGCATCCGGGTTTTCAGACCCTTTCCGAAGGAGGAAGTCAAAGCGGCTTTCAAACATGCGAAAGCCATCCTGATTTTCGAAAAAGATATCAGTTACGGATATGAGGGGGCGCTCTGTTCGGACATCAAGGCAGCATTCTACGGAACCGGCATCAAAGCGCCGATTCACAATTATATCTGCGGTTTGGGGGGAAGGGACGTGAAGGCCAGAGAGATTGCCGAGGCGACCCGGTCTTCCCTTGATGAGATTGCATCGGGAAATACGGAACCAAAATCGATATGGCTTAACTGCTACGCGGGGTAAGGAAAGATGCCGGAAAATCTATATAAAGTGAATATCCATGAATACATGTTGCCGGGTAACCGGGCCTGCCAGGGGTGTGGGCTGTCTTTGGCTTACCGCTACGTCCTGAAGGCTCTTCGCGAGAATACCATCCTCACCATACCGGCAAGCTGTCTTACCGTTCTTCACGGACTTTATCCCATAACATCCGTCACCATTCCCTGCGTGAACTGCACGTTTGCCAGCACGGCGGCGTCCGCATCCGGGCTCGTCGCCGGCTTGAACGCCCTGAACCGGACGGATATCACCGTCGTCGCCGTTGCCGGAGACGGCGGCACCTATGACATCGGCATTCAGGCCTTGAGCGGAGCCGCCGAG
Source organism: Deltaproteobacteria bacterium (assembly GCA_037143735.1). Lineage (GTDB taxonomy): Bacteria > Desulfobacterota > Syntrophia > Syntrophales > UBA2185 > JAPLJQ01. The sequence continues at coordinate 3,327 of JBAWYD010000148.1, read as the reverse complement.
AGGGGAACGGATTTCATCTTCGTCTGCTACGACAACGAGGGCTATATGAACACCGGCACCCAGCGTTCCAGCGCCACACCCCTGGGCGCCCTGACGACGACAACGCCGGTATTGACCAAACAGCAACACAAGAAAGACATGATGCGGATCATGGAGGCCCATGACCTGCCTTATCTGGCCACGGCATCCTCCTCCTACCCTCTAGACCTCTATGACAAGTTCGTCAAAGCGAAGAGGATCAAGGGAACACGCTATCTCCAGATCGCTGCGCCCTGTCCGCCGGGCTGGGCATACCCTCCGAAGGATACGGTCAAGATCGGCAGGCTTGCCGTCGAGACGGGAATCGTCGTTCTCTTCGAGATCGAAAACGGGAAATTCCGCTTCACCGGCAGGAGTAAAACCATAGCGGAGCGGGGAAACAAAATCCCCGTCGTCAATTATGTGGAAAGGCAGGGGCGTTTCCGCAAGATGAGCGAGGAACAGCTCCGGCAGATTCAGAAATGGGTGGACGTCCGGTGGCAGGAGTACCTGAAGCGGGCGGATGGATAGGCGGGAATGTTAGAATTTTGAATTTGTTCAGGATTTCCGATTTACTCTTTGCGTGTGATGTGAAGCCGGATCATCCCGGCATACTTTTCTGCGGCCCCCATGTTCGCAGCGACGGCGCGACGTCCCTTTTCTCCCCTTCTTAGCAGCTCTTCAGGATCAGACAGGATCTTCATTATCCTGTCCAATAGATCTTCGCCGTCTTTTACCGTTATCGCGGCACCGGATTTTTCAAGAAAGTCCTTTTCGTCCCGGAAATCATCCATGAATGGACCATAAAAAACAACCTTGCCCCACGCAGCAGGCTCCAGGATATTCTGCCCGCCTTTAGGCACGAGAGACCCCCCGCAGAAGACCACAGTGGCGAGGCTGTAAACCTTGAACAATTCACCAATGACGTCAACAACAATAACCCGCTCACCGACCCGCTGCCTTCCGCCTTCAATCTCTGTCATGGTGATACTGTCTTGATAACCTCTTTCCCTGACCATGGCCAGAACCGTCTGCCCCCTCTCGATATGACGGGGAATGATGACCAGTTTGATGTCGGGATAAATCTCCAGAAGGCGCTCGTAAACATCAAGGACAATCTGCTCTTCTCCATCATGCGTGCTTCCGGCGACAAAAACCCTGGCCTCTGCGTTCATATTGAGCCTGCGCAGCATTTCCTCGCGTAATCCCGGTGAAGCCTTGGCTGCGAGGCTGTCATACTTTGCATTCCCCAAAACATGGACCCTGGACGGCGGCATCCCGAGAATCTTCATACGTTCCTGATCCACTTCCGAAATAACGCCGATTTCATCAATGGCTTCCAGAACCTGTTTCCAGAAGAACCGGGTCATGACGTATCTCTTGAAGGAGCGGGGAGAAATGCGTCCGTTGACCATGACTATTTTCACCCCCCCTTCCTTGCAGATCCGGATAAAATTGGGCCAGAGTTCCGTTTCCGTAGGGACAAAGATGTCAGGTTTTACCAGGCGGAGCACCTTTCTGACGACCAGGGGTATATCCAGAGGGTAATAGATAAAAGCCGTTGCGCCGGGAACGATCCTGCGGGCCATCTCCTGGCCCGTTTCCGTTCCTGTGGAAAGAACGATACAGGCCCCCGGGTAATGATCTCTCAGGGAAGCTACAATGGGAGCCGCGGCCGTTACTTCCCCGACGGATACGGCATGGACCCAGATCCGGGGGCTGCCTTTCATGTCTTCAAAAACCCCGGGGGGCGTAAAGCCGAATTTCGGCCCGAGGCTTTTCCGGTACTTGCCTGTGAGCATCATCCTGAATGCGAAATAGGGAACGGCAAAGAGGGCTGCAACCCCCAAGAGGACATTATAAAGGATGTACATTGATCACCGACATGAGCGTCATTTGGCGGGAATCATCAGCTTTTTCCCCTCGCCTGTCAAGCATCATTTGGTGGGTAAAAGGATTTCGGCAACACGTCAAACCCTTCCCGCCGCGCTGCTTCCTGCAACCGATGATCCAGGCATACAAAAATATGCCCCCGGGGTAACTTGCCCGCCCAGATCAGAGCCGCGGCAAGTTGAAGGGAGTCGGCGGCGCGCAGGGGATGATTCAGGAGCAATCTTCCCGCAATATTCCTTATGTCCTCGCCGGGTCGGATTTCTGTCCATATGGATGAAAGTGTCGTGAAAAGATCAATCACCTGGCTTTCTTCACCAGCAGTCATCAAATGATCCCGTCGCAAACGTGCTACCGCAGAACGGCACTCCACAATGGTCCCCCACCATACTACCATCAATTTATCTTCGTTGATGATTTCCCTGATCAGCCCGGTATGGGGTTCTTCAATGCACAACGGAATAATGGCGGATGCATCCCAGAATTTCATCGTTCCTCCTCACGTTCCTGAAGAAGCGCTTTGAGTAACATGCCTTTCTCGTCCGACGGACGAACAGACGTCCAGAATGCATCGGGTATTTCTTTACTTCCGATACGGGCCATGCCTGCCCGCTCAAGATTGATCAGTTCGTCAGTAATCAGCGACCCGTTCCGCTCTAAGGGAACAATTTTAGCGATCGGTTTACCCCTGTCGGTAATAAGAATCTCTTCGCCCGCCTTGACACAAGACAGATATTCACTGAGGGATGCCTTTAACACTGATACGGCGGCAGTTTTCATCGATCATGACCTCCATGCACCTTTTTTTATGACTATCATAGTCAAGTATTCATGGCTTGTCAAGAAGAGCAAATTCTTTATCCATATTTTTGGAGAATTGAGGGAAAATTGGTGCGAGAATTGGAAAATTGGGGACATCCATGATTAATAGAAAGCATAATAATGAGTGTCCCTGATTAACGCACATTGACAGGGCTGTCGCAATAATGTATGAATATCTCCATTAATCCGGCGAGGATACCTTTCAACTCATGTCATTCCGGACTTGATCCGGAATCCAGAAGGTGTTGAAAATGCTGGATTCCTGCTTTCTCAGGAATGACAGGTTCGGTAGAAATTCAAAGCTCTCAAAGAGGGTTGTTTGCCGGCATAATATACACAGAGGACAACGCATGCCATGAAAAAGATCGCCCCGTCCATCCTGTCTGCGGATTTTGGCAGACTTGCCGACGAAATCGCCGCCGTGGAAGCGGCCGGCGCCGACTGGATCCATATCGATGTCATGGACGGCCACTTTGTTCCCAATATCACCATCGGGCCGGGGGTCGTCGCGTCTCTCAGAAAAACCACGAAATTACCCTTCGATGTCCACCTGATGATCGAAAACCCGGAACAATACATCGAAGCCTTCGCATCAGC
>JBAWYD010000147.1:0-5112 GCA_037143735.1 Deltaproteobacteria bacterium | reverse complement strand
AAACCAGATTCTGTAATTCGCAATTCCCGTTCTGCTCGCAGGTCAGACAGTTGTGATCTCCGGAAGACCAGAGAAGCTCGACCACCAGTTTCTGCGCGGCCCTCACCGCCGGGGTATCCGTCTTGATGACCATGCCCGGGCCTATGGGCATGCAGCATGATGCCACAAGGGTTCTCGCCCCTGCAACATCGACTAAGCAAACGCGGCACGCGCCCACGTTCGTTGTTTTGGCTAATTGACAGAGCGTCGGTATGAAGACGCCGTTGTCACGGGCGACCTCAAGTACCGTTTGCCCGGGGGTTGCTTCAACCTCCTTCCCGTCAATCGTAAGTGAAATTTTGTTTTGTCCCATTTTACACTCCTTCCATGTTACAACATTATAGTTATATTTCGAGATATCCCGTTACTCTAATATAAAAAGTGCTCCGCTATAAAATATGATTACAAGGCGTTTAATAATAAAGAATAATGCCTCTTCTCGTGATGTCCGGCGCAGTCGGAGGCGAGTGAATATGTAAAGATCTCGGCGAGGTCATAGAATTCCATTCAGTCTGAAACGCAATGGCTTACTAACCAAATACGTAATGTTTCACTAACTACACTGGATGTGATAATCGAGACGGTGCTATCAAATAATTGAGATTTAATCAAGTAAATTTTCATATTATTTCTCGTTTTCTGTAACCGCTGCCCTGTCCGATGATGCGTCCGAGTTTTGTTATTTGTGCATGCAAATTGATCATAAACGTTTCCACATCTGTGTTATCGTCTGATTTTCCGGGATAAATGTCGTATAATTTTTTGTATTTAAGCGGTGTAAAATCGGGCATAATCACATTGGCGCCGCAGGAAATGGCTTTCAGGCGTGCATCTCTGCTCAATGATCCCAGGGCTGTCGTTGCCGGAATATTTGTTGTTTTTGTGACAAGCCGGGCAACGGCAATCACTTTCAGAACCATATCCGGGTCGCCGTTCGGGAAATTTGCCAGAGGGGTTTGGGAATGGGTGATAAAGGGCCCGATCCCCAACATATCAGCATCCATTTTCTGCATGAAGAGAATATCGTCAGCAAGCATATCCACATTTTGCAGAGGCAGGCCGACCATGATCCCCGTTCCAACTTCATAACCCAGTTTCCTGAGCCAGTATAGACACTTCAAGCGGTTTTCAAAGGGTGCACCGGGTCGCAATCGTTTCTGGATTGCCGCTGAAGATGTCTCGTGTTTCAGGAGATAACGGTCAGCGCCGGCTTCCCTGAAGGCCCGGTAATCCTCAAAAGAACGCTCGCCAACGGACAGGGTGATGATCAGACCGGTCTCTTCTTTAATCCTGGAAATCAGGCGACAGAAACTATCCCGATTGAGAAATTCATCTTCGCCTGACTGGAGGACAACGGTTGATACCTTAAGTTTCCTGATATGGTGCGCTGATAAAAGAATATCCTCTTCCGGCATTCGGTAACGGGTTATTGCATGGTTATCACGCCTGAGACCGCAATACAGGCAATTCCGGCTGCAGAAATTAGAGAATTCAATAATTCCCCTGAGGTATATCTCGTCTCCGACCGCGATTTTACGCACATCATCAGCGGCGGAAAAAAGAGCGTCAAGATCATTCCTTCCGGAAATCAAAAGGAGTTGGACGATTTCTTCTTTTGTCAGATCTTTACCCTGTGAGGCGGAATTAATGATGTCATCAAATCTCATGCGCCCGGGATCAGATATAGAGGTCTCTTTCACCATTTTCTATCCTTTTCAGCCGGTTCTTCAATGTTTTTTTCGTTCCCGCCTTTTCCGTTTCCGCTACGAGTCTGTCGATCAACAGGTTTCCCGCTTCCCTTGTAGCTGGGGTGGCATAGTCTTCAAGATACTCCCTGAATGTCATGATGGCGTTTGTGCGACAGTATTTTTGAATAAGTCCCGGTTTTGCCAGGTCCATGAAGTCCTTCCCTGTCCGACCGAGCCGGTAACAGGCGGTACAGAAACTGGGAATGTGTCCCTTCCGCGTGATGTCATGGATCACCTCGTCAAGGGTCCGTGTGTCCCCCAGGTTAAATTGGGCCGCCCGGAAGCCTTCGTCAGCACCTTCCTGATAGCCGCCGGGATTGGTCCTCGAACCGGCGCTGATCTGTGAAACGCCAAGGTCAAAAACCTCCTGACGTATCTCCGCTGTTTCTCTGGTAGACAGAATCATGCCCGTGTAAGGCACCGCGAGACGAATAATGGCGACAAGTTTTTTGAATTCGTAGTCCAGAACGGGTCTTGGCGGTTTGATGGCTGCAGGAGCATTCATGGCAGGTTCCAGCCTCGGAATGGAAATGGTGTGTGGACCGATTCCGAATTCAGAATCCAGGTGGAGTGCGTGGAAAAGCATCCCGAGTACCTCAAACTTGTAATCATAAAGTCCGAAGAGAGCGCCGATGCCGACGTCATTAATCCCGGCCTGCTGGGCCCGATCCATGGCGGTGAGCCGCCAGAGATAATCCGATTTCGGTCCGCTCGGGTGCATTGTTTTATAAGTGTCGTGGTGATAGGTTTCCTGGAAGAGGACATAAGTGCCGATTTTAGTCGCTTTCAGACGTTTAAAATCATCCACGGAAAGGGGAGCTATTTCCGCATTGATGCGCCTGATTTCACCCCCGTTGTCCGTTTTTATTGCATAGGCCGTTTCAATGGCCTCAATAAAATAATCGAGGCTGGATCGGCTCGGATGCTCACCGCAGAGCATGAGGAGCCGCTTGTGTCCCTCCTGTTCAAGGATTCTCACTTCGTTTGCAATCTGTTCCATGGTAAGCGCCACACGCTTGAGTTCCTTGTTGTCTTTTCTGAATCCGCAGTAGAGGCAGTTGTTGGAACAGTGATTGGCAACATAAAGGGGGGCAAAGAGAACCAGGCGGTTTCCATAAATGGCTTCCTTGATTTCCTTCGCCGTCTCCCAGATCTTTTCAACCAGATCTCTGTCTTCTGTCTGGAGCAGAACGGCTGTCTCTTCAGGGGAAAGACCCTTCAACTCCCCCGCCTTGTCGATAATTTCCTCAACATGCAGGCGGTCGGGATTTTTTGCATTTTCCAGTATCCGCTCAATTTTTGCGTCATCTATGAAATCGTTCATTGCTTTCTCCTCATGCTTTTGTCAGTACTGATTTAACCTGGACGCCGGACAACAAACCCAGTTTGCCCGTCATGGCGCCTATCTCATCGGTGGATCCGTGTATGATCAAAGAAATGATATGGATATTTTGGGGTGCGTAGGGAAGTCCCATCCGGCCGATGATCATATCCCCATATTCGCAGATAATGTCATTGACCCGGGCCGCCTGGTTTTCCCTGCTGGTAATGATGATGCTCACCACGCCGATTCTTTTTTCCGTCATGTATGTATCCTTTCAGATAAAAAAAGGCCTGATCCGGAAGAATCAGGCCTTTTTAAAATATACTGTACGATCCGTGATTCCCCTGAAGGTCAGAAGCGCTTCCTTCCTCGCAGGAATGAGATGTCAAATAACAACTGTGCCGCATTACACAATCAGTCGATGGTATGTCAATCTATATTTGATGATCTTGCAAAAAAAATTTTGGTTGACGGGATTTCATTTTCGCAATCCGGCGGATTGCTGTTTAAAGGTTGTCATCTGACGGTCGAAAGCCATCAGGGCCGCGGGGAAGGGCGAGAGGGTTCTTCTGACGACGCCCTGAAGGAATGAAATGGCAAGACCATAATTCGTAATCGGTACCAGCGCTTCCCTTGCCTGCTGAATCCGGTTCAACATTTCTCTTCTGGTCAGCATACAGGCGCCGCAATGAATAATAAGGCGATAGTCTTTGAGGTTTTCAGGGTAATCTCTTCCCGCCGACACCGTCGTTTCGACGTCGCCCCCCACGTACTGACGCAGCCATCGAGGGATTTTGACCCGCCCGATGTCGTCCTGGAGGGGGTGATGGGAGCATGCTTCGGCTATCAGTATCCTGTCTCCCGGCTTCAGGGTTTCGATCCTGGTAACGCCTTCCGCGGCCGTCACAAGGTCTCCCTTCTGTCGGGCAAAAAGAATGGAAAAGGTCGTACAGGGGACATCCGTTGGAGTATCAGCCGACACCTTTAATATCGCCTGGGAGTCGCAGATGACGATATGGGGAGGCCTGTTCAGGGATGACAACATAGGGGCCAGCTCTCTTTCCTTGACGATGATAGCCGCCGCGTCGTTATCCAGGGTATCCCGGATGGTCTGAACCTGGGGGAGAATCAACCTCCCTTTCGGGGCCTGCAGATCTATGGGAACAACGAGGACGGCAATCCCTCCGGCGGACAGCAGGTCGCCTATGAGAGCAGGGGGTTGAACGAAATCGTCCGGGGCGACCTCGATGAGATGACGCTTCAGGGTTTCAACGTACATATCGCGGTTTTTCCAGTCAAGACAGGATAGGGGGATTACCTGATCCGATGTCTTTTTGAGCCGCTCCATATAATCGGAAGAAGGGTACTGCAAATCAATTTTATTCATTACAATGAGAAGGGGAATGCCCTTTTCCCGCGCTCTGGCCAGAACCGTCTCTTCGTAATCCGTCCAGATCTCAGGCTCCGATACCAGCATAATTACGTCCGCCCGGTCGTAAATCTTTTCTGTTTTATTCAGACGTAAATCGGAAAGAGAGGACGTGTCGTCAAGTCCCGCCGTATCAAGAAAAAGGACGGGGCCGAGAGGAAGCAGCTCTACCGCTTTTTCCACAACGTCTGTTGTCGTTCCTGCAATGGGGGAGGTGATGGCGATGTCCTGCCCCACAATAAAATTGAGAAGGCTGGACTTCCCCACATTGGTCCTGCCGAACAGCGCGATATGTAATCTATTTCCTTTCGGAGTCGTGTCCATTGTGTCTGAATCCCAGTGCAGTCAGTTGATAGGGGGAAAAGATTCTGTCGATAAGTTCTTTTCCCAGTTTTTCTTCCAGAAAGACTCTCATGTTCTTTCTGCCTTCCTTGTTAAAGTCGCTGACCATGTCGGTTGCACGATCGTATCCGATGACGGGCACAAGGGCCGTGATGATCATGGGGCTCCGGTCAAAATAATGTCGGCACTTCGCCTCATCGGCTTCGATTTTGATGACATGGCCGGCTAAC
>JBAWYD010000146.1:0-5204 GCA_037143735.1 Deltaproteobacteria bacterium | reverse complement strand
CACCTGATTGCCGCGGGTGCTGGCCATCTTCTCCGGAAGCACCCCGTCAACCAATTTATGGTTTTTCTCCTCCCCATGCGGCGGCAATGACATTCTGCCGCATGAGTAATAATGAACTGCCATACGCAGAAATACCGTTCCCTCCCGATCAACTGCAGAACATCCCGGAATCTGCCGGTCTGTGGTTTGTTCAGCATTCAGACGACGAGGCAGAACGCGAAGCGGTAGTGGAAGAGATGATGGCTTTGATCAAAGCCGTAAGCAGCGGTTTGACCGCCCGGCAGAAAGACATCATGCGCCTTCACTATCAGGAGCAACACACCCAGGAGGAAATCGCTGAAATGCTGGATATTTCCCAGGCAACAGTCAATCACCACCTGATAGGCAAAATGAGGCGCGGGAAAGCGGTGGGCGGCGCCATACAGAAGATACGGAAGGCGATTCGTAAGGAAGCGACAGCAGGAGGCGGAAATGTTCGCCGTAACCAGTTGATCTCCGTGCTCAATGACATGCTTGATTCGTCATCAACGCGGCGAAACGTAGCCTGTTCCTTCAAAAAACTGTTCGGATTATCGAATAATCGCAGATAGCTGGTACCTGGCCGGACATTTCTTCCCTTTGTGAGCATGTAATACATTGCACATGAGTGATATGTATTAGCATGGCGAGGGGGCTATGAACGAGGCTCCACGCCTGCGGTGTCCCATCATGCAGCCCCGTGATTTCGAGCTTGCACCCCAAAAGTGCCTATATTTTCGCGTATAGATGGGAACATATACCGAGATAACCATAACAAGGAGTAACATTCCGTGGATTGGTTTGATTCGAAACCAGTGACACATAAGAGGGCGGTTGCATATTACCGGCATTCTGCTCAGGACAAACAAGAATACAGCGTGGAGATTCAACAGGAACACGTCCGTAAGTTCGCGGCTGAGAATAGCATTGAGATCATCAAGGAATTTGCGGATCGAGGCATATCCGGCGTTGCCGTTGACGACAGAGATGCATTCAACGAAATGATCAATGTCTATGTGGAAGGCCAGAAAGATAAATTCGACTACGTGCTGGTGTTTGACGTGTCTCGATGGGGCCGGTTTCAGGACATCGATGAGTCTGCGCATTTCACATGGGTTTGCTCCAGCCGGGGCATCAAGGTTGTTTTCTCCTCAATGGGATTTCAGAAAGAGAATGACCTTTTTCACGGTGTCTACCTCAACTTCGAACGCTGGCGCGCCGCCAGATACAGCCAGGAACTCTCCGAGAAAGTCTGGAAAGGGTGCTCAAAGATCGCATCCTACGGATACTGGGCCGGCGGCATGGCGCCTTACGGAATGGATCGCCTCCTTCTGGATGAACAGAAGGAACCGGTTCGCGTGCTGAAGTTGGGCGAGCATAAAGCGATTCACAACCAGAGGACAACATTGACGCCGGGCGATCCTCGCCACGTGGACACGATCCGCGAGATTTTCAAACTCTTCGTCAATAAACATCTCTCCCCCGATGACATCGCCGCTACGCTCAATCAACACCAGATTCCATCGCCGGGCCAAAGCGTATGGACCCGGTCCACCGTGTACATGATCTTGAGGAACGAGATTTACGCCGGAAGCATGGTCTGGAACAAGACATCCCAGAAACTGAAATCCAAGAGCATGCACAATCCGCTGTCAGACTGGGTTCGGACCGAACAGGCATTCAAGCCGATTGTGTCAAAGGATCTATTCGATCTTGCCCAACAGATCATCAAGGAAACAGAAGAGCGCCTGCGTAAGAAATATTCGGACGCCGATATGCTCGCCCGTTTGAACGCCTTGTATAAGCAGTACGGAACGATCAGTCACGGCCTCATATCTGCCGACGATGAAATGGTCTCGCCGGGGCGCTACACCAGGCGGTTTAATTCGCTCAACATGGCCTATCAGGCAATGTTCGGGGACATCATCGCGAAGAGAAAAGCCGAAGTAAGCGAGCAGGTGCGGAAACTGGGACACAAGGTTGATCCCAGGGATGATTTCATCGTGATAAACGACTACGCGAGCATGCATATCCAGCCCTGTGTGCCGTTTCCTTGCGGATATGAAGCCTACTGGTCTTTTCGACCAGATCCGAGGGAGAAAGTCGATCTCACGCTCGGTGTTCCCCTGTCGAATAATGGCGAATTTCAGGTGCTGGGTTATGCGGTCTTTCCGCGGATAATGACGTTCAGGCGGGAAATCAACATTCGTAGCAACATGGGTGATCGATGGGACATGTATGCTTGGTCGCTTGCCGATATTCTGGCGAGCTTTTCGCATTAGGAGGTATGAAATGGAAAGCGCGAGAATCATTCCGATGTCGGAACGGAGTTACGAGATGATTCCGTTGGACAAGATAGTCGTCTTGAACTCACGGAATCGGGAGAAAGTCCAGTTCGAGGAAAACGTTCGCAGCATTGAAGCGGTAGGGTTACGGCAACCCATCCGCGTTAACCGCAGAAACTTCGAAAAGACACAATGCTATGAACTCATCTGTGGAGAGGGCCGTTACCTGGCCTACAAGAAACTCGGGCGTTCGGCCATCGAAGCCGAAGTCGTAGACTGCGATGATAAAACGGCCTATCTCTGCTCCCTAATCGAGAACATGGCCCGGGTCTCTCCCGGAACCATGTGGTTCGCGCGGGAAATGAAACGCATGCACGATGACGGCATGAATTTAGAGAAGATTTCGGCCATCGTGCAGAAGACGCCCACTTACGTTTCAAGCTACATCCAGCTCCTTGAGCAAGGCGAAGAAAGGCTTATCAAAGGCGTGGAACAAGGCCTGTTCCCGATATCCTTTGCAGTGCAGGTGGCGCACTCCGACGATGCTCAAGTTCAGAACGTGTTGATGGATGCCTTTGACAACGGGATGATCAACAGCGCCAACATCGCAGGCGTCCGGAAAATAGTGGAGTTGCGCATCAATCACGGGAAACGGGCGGAAAAGCGAAATGTGGCCGCGGCACCCATGCCGGCCTACACGCTCAGGGATCTTACGAAAGACATCACCCGTGTAACCAAAGAAAAAGAGGGTTTTGTGCGGGAAACGACGGCAAAGGAGAACAGGCTGTTTGCGATGGTCATCGCATTGCAAACGCTGTCGGAAGATGAGCAATGGCGCAGCCTTCTGGCTGAGGCAGGGCTCTCAGAACAGCCTCACCTTGAGGGAAACTACAACTTGAAAGCACGGTAATAACAGCCATGGAAGGAGCGAGATGAGTACAGACGCGAAAATATGCAAACAGGATATTTCCTTCGAACAACTTGTGCCCTTGAACGCGCGCAACATCAACCTCAAGAGCAGCCGGGGCTATAACAGATTGCTGGCAACCATCAACGCGGTTGGCCTGATCGAACCGCTCGCTGTCTATCCGGAAAACGGGCATTACGTCATTCTGAATGGCTATCTCAGATACAAAGCGTGCGAACAGTTAAAAGTCACGACGATCCCGTGCCTCATCTACCAGGACAAAGAGGCGTACACGTTCAATCGCATGGTGAACAATCTCTCCGGCTTCCAGGAAAGGAAGATGTTACAGAAATCGCTTGAGAAGATTGATGAAAAGACCGTGGCAAAAGCCTTCGGAATGACAACCATTCGGCATAGATTGGCGCCTACGATATTGAAGAATGTGCATACGCAGATCGCAAAGGCCTTTGAGGACGACGTCATCAGCAAGTCCTGTATAAAAGAGATCACGGCTGTCCAGCCTGAACGGCAACTTGAGATTCTGAAGGAGATGAAAGCCAAGCGCAATTTCAGCCTGGCCTTTCTCCGGGCATTGGTTGTCGGAACACCGGAATCGAAAAAGAATCCTGACCGGACGCTACGAAAGCCATGGAGCAAAGACCCGGCGAAACGAAAGGCGCTGGTCACGCGGCTGGAAGAGGCATCCAAACAGCATGATTTCTACAGCACCCTGTACAGGCGATATTCCACCGATCTGCTGAAGATGTGTTTCTACGTCAGGCAACTGATCACGAAAGCCAGCCTCTCCGCGCATCTTGAAGCAAAGCACCCGGAGACCCTGAACAATTTCAAACAGATCATAGCCGAGACCCCGGCATAATGACGACTTGCCCAACAGCAGAAGATCTCAGAATGAATCCTTCGGTAAAAACTGATTCTTTGTCGGCTTCAATGCCTGACAAATCCAACAATTCTGAAAACGGTCAAGGCCACGTCATGAGTTTCAGCGATCCGGAACCGTGGCCGCAAGAAGTCAATGGCGCAAGCCTGCTTACGGAGATTGCCCATGTCATCAAACGCTTCGTTGTGCTTCAGCAGGAGGCAGTTGACGCAATCGCCCTCTGGATTGTGTTTGCACACGCGCACGATGCGGCGCAGATATCGCCGATCCTCTGCCTGACAAGCCCCGCAAAGCGTTGCGGCAAGACAACGCTTCTGCACTTGATCGGGAGTCTTCTTCCCCGCCCATTATTTGCAGCCAACATTACTCCAGCCGCGATTTACCGGACTATTGAAAAGCATGTTCCCTGCCTGCTCGTGGATGAGGCAGACACCTTTGTGCGCGGCAATGAGGAATTGCGGGGCATCCTGAATTCTGGACATCTGCGGTCGGCGGCCATCGTGGTGAGAACTGCCCGGAGCGATTTCGAGCCGAGGACGTTCAAGACCTGGTGTCCCAAGGTTATCGCTTTGATCGGCAGGCTTTCCGACACAATCGAGGACAGGGCCATTATGATTCCGTTAAAGCGGTGCGTATCAGGCGAGAAACCGGAACGGCTCAGATTCGATTCCCTGAACCAAATGATACCCGTGAAGAGAAAGGCCTGCCGATGGGCGCAAGACAACGTTCAGAAAATCATCTCTGCCGAGCCGCAGATTCCCCCTGAATTGGGAGACCGGGCGGCAGATAACTGGCGTCACATTCTGGCAATCGCCGACCTGGCCGGTGTTGACTGGCCTTACCGGGCCAGAACGGCGGCACTTACCCTGTCTTCATCGACTGTGGAGCGTGAAGAAAGCATCTGCGAGCTGCTATTGGGCGATATCAAGGATTTGTTCGAAAAACGAGAGGTGGAACGATTATTCAGCGAAGACATCGTGCTCGCGCTGACCGAAATGTATGACCGGCCGTGGCCTGAGTTTGCGCACAACAAACCCATAACGAAGACGAAGCTGGCCAGATTATTGAGGCCATTCGGCATTCATCCCATGAC
>JBAWYD010000145.1:0-5271 GCA_037143735.1 Deltaproteobacteria bacterium | reverse complement strand
CGCCTGCCTGATAACTTTATCACCAAGAAGGACGCAAGGAGACTGGGATGGGATCCATCCCGGGGAAATCTCCGGGATGTTGCGCCGGGAAAGAGCATCGGGGGCGATGTGTTCCGTAACAGGGAGAGAAGGCTTCCGGAAAAGAAGGGCCGTGTCTGGTTTGAGGCGGATATCCATTACAAAGGGGGCAAGCGGGGGAAAGACCGGCTCATATTTTCAAACGATGGTTTGATTTATAAGACGGAAGATCATTACAGGACGTTTTCAAGGATAGACTGATGCGAGAAATTATCTTCGATGCTTCACAGATAGAGTGCATGGATCAACTCCATGCCGAGCTTGCCCGCAGGCTCGATTTTCCTGCCCATTACGGGCGGAACCTGGATGCTCTTTACGATTGCCTGGCTGGTGAGATTTCGTTGCCTCTCAAAATCATCTGGAAAAATTACCGCTTGACTCAATCGACGTTAGGAAAAGACTTTGCGGAGATATTGAAGGTCATGGAAGATTTTTCCCGTGAGGAGCCGGATTTTATTGTCGAAATAGAATAATTTCTAAAAGGAATCCGCATTATGAGTTATATGACCGCTGTTTTGATTTTCGTAGCCGGCGTCGTCGCCGGTGGACTTCTCGTGTATCTGGCGGCCAGTATGAAAATCAGTCAAGCCGCAGAAAAAGCCAGGATGGAAGGAGAAACGGAACGCTCCGCTCTCACAGAGAGGCTCAGAAGCAGGGACGATCAGTTGCAGGAGGTGAAAGCCGCCATCGGGAAGACGGGGGGGGAAATCTCCGCGCTCCGTGAGGATCTGAGATTGCAGTCGGACAGGCGGTCCGCGGCGGAAGAAAAAAATACAAGGATACCGGAGCTTGAATCAGCCGTTACGGTAAAAGAAGAGAGAATTGCGGCGCTGCTTTCGGAAAATGCGGATCTGAAGACAAAGCTTTCCGAAATAGAGACAAGGTTGACGGAAGAGCGAAAAGCCGTTGAAGAAAAGCTCCTGCTCCTCAATGAAGCGGAAGGAAAATTGTCCGATGCCTTCAAGGCGTTGTCTGTTGACGCCCTGAGAAGCAGCAACCAGTCCTTTCTGGAACTGGCGAAAGAAACCCTGGGAAAATATCAGGAAATGGCGCGAAGCGATCTCCAGACACGCCAGACTGCCATCGATGAACTGGTCAAACCCTTGAAGGAATCTCTGGAGAAGGTGGATGGCCGCATCCGTGAGATTGAAAACGCCCGCACGTCGGCTTATGTCTCTTTAACAGAACAGATTAAGTCCCTTTCTTTGTCTCAGAACCAGCTTCAAATGGAGACGACCAACCTTGTCCGGGCTTTGCGGGCGCCCATCGTCCGCGGAAGATGGGGAGAAATTCAGCTCCAACGGGTGGTGGAAATGGCAGGCATGGTCGAATACTGCGATTTCTTCCAGCAGGAATCCGTTGCCACGGAAAACGGCCGCCAGCGTCCCGATATGATCGTCAGACTCCCCAACGACAAGAACATTGTGATCGATGCCAAGGCCCCTTTGCAGGCCTATCTGGAGGCATTGGAAGCGCCGGATGAGACTGTCCGCGTGGCGAAACTGAAAGAACATGCCCGTCATATACGGAATCATCTGACCAGCCTGGGATCAAAGTCATACTGGGATCAATTCAAGCCCACGCCGGAGTTTGCCGTGCTGTTCCTTCCCGGTGAAACCTTTTTCAGCGCCGCCCTCGAACAGGACCCGTCCCTGATTGAATTTGGTGTTGATCAACGGGTCATCCTGGCCACGCCGACTACGCTGATTGCCCTGCTGAAAGCCGTCGCCTATGGCTGGCGTCATGAAAAACTTGCGGAAAACGCCGAGGAGATCAGCAAGCTCGGCAAAACATTGTACGACCGGATCAGCATTCTTGCGGGGTATTTTTCCGATATGGGGAAAAACCTGGATCGAACGGTGGATCTTTACAACAAAGCGGTCGGCTCTCTGGAGGGAAGGGTTCTCGTCACGGCCCGCAAGTTCAAGGAACTCGGCGCCTCGACGGGGGACGACATAGAAACCATCGATAGCATTGACCGCTCAACCCGTGCCCTCCAGTCGCCGGAAATGTCCACCGATCAGGCGAAGGACGATGATCATCGTGAATAATCTGAAACAGGCCATCGAGAATACACTGGCCGTGGCGACAGAGGAAAAACCGGGCAAAAACCTGTCTTGAAAACCGGGGGCTGTCCCGGCAAAGGCCGGGACAGCCGATCCCCCGGCAAGATCAGCGGGGATTGCTTACTGGTACTGGTACGAACTTTCTGGATACATCGATGATCAGATCATGCGCAGGCAGTTCCTGAGATGAAATAACATTTTTCGGCAGCTTGTCCAACTCGATCATTCTTACTGTTCTGTTTGTCTGGCTGTGGAAATAGTAACGCTTGCGCTTCAGATCCGACAAAGACGTCCACGCCGTTGAGTCTTGTATCGAACCCTGTCCGGTAGGGGAGGTCGCGACAATTGAACCTTCGGGTATGTCGAACTGGTTTAGAATCCTGAATGCCCTGGCAACGGCTTCATCCGGCCCTTGCTGGACGGGCATGGATGTACTCAGAAAAAACATGGCTCTGATGAATCGTGAAGGTGGTGTGAAATCGCCCGGCAGGCCGATTGCGCCTGTGCCGTTGCCCAGCTTGTCGTAGGTATTTCCGTTGAAAACGGCATTTTCCCTGCTTAGCGCCTGAAGCCCGATATAGTTTTTCACATTTGTGGTATGCCAGTCATAGGTCGGATTATTGGTTATTACGCCAATATTGTCGAATATTTTAGCTTCTCCTCCCTTGAATTCGATAACGATGGAAGCGCCGCTTTCGTCCGTTACGGCGTAGTGCAATTGTGGGCAGGTATTGCCGTCGCAATAAAGTTTGTCGCCGATTTTTAATGTAAACTGGACCACATCAACCTTTTTCTGATTAAGAGCATCTTTGAGTTCTTCTACCGTCGCAAAATTGCTGAGTACCCAGGACACAAAATCTGTATTCGAAAGGGCTTTCCCCCTTTCGGGGTTCTTTTTGTACTCTTCAAATCCCATATGATAGAAACCGCCGCAAGACAATCCTTTTTCATTCATGCCGTCAGTGACCTCGTCAAGGACAGGCAGGCCGGAGCGGGCAGGACTCATACCAACAAACTGATATTTTGATTTCCATTCGAAACCGATTATGCCTAATCCACCGCATGTGTTCATTCTGCAACTGTCATATGAGTAGCCTCTGGGAACGGAAATCAGCCGCCAACCGGTGACATCCGGGCCGAACTCCATGGTACGCGCCTGGAAGGCATGCTTTTCGTCACCAGCGCCAAGTTTGGGGACAACAGAGAACGTTATACCGGTGCATGCATAGGCTTGTGAAAGCACGAAAAAAACTGCCGTGAAGACGACTAACAAACTGATCGTTTTGACTTTAAGAAATCGCATGAAATTCCTCCTGAGTTATGGTTATTAATTCGCATCGTCAAGAATTGCGGGGACCCATCTGTCGTCAGGCGCCGCTGACCTGACATGGGGTGCAATATTCTCTTCATCGGCAATTCGTGGTGACCAACGGGCTTCCGCAGAACTTTCTTGTGTAGAAGGCTTTGGAGAAGATGATTTAGATGTCAGCGACTTCTTTGCATTGGCCGACACACCCAAAGCTCTTTCACCGCTGGTTTTGATGTAGAATGACTCGCCGTCCTTCTCTACAAGAGCGATACCCTCCCCCGAGAAGTCAGAGGCATTTGAGTAGGCCGGAGATATTGCAAAGGCTCCTTTGGGGTCGATATATCCCCACGTTCCCTGCGACTTCACCGCTGCCAGTTTCCCGGAGAAGGATCGGGCATTGTCATACATGGGGTTGATCACAAACTTCCCTTTCCTGTTAATAAACCCCCATTTCGTATCGTCCATCACAGCTGCCAGATTGCCGGAAAAAGACTTGGCCGCGTCGAACTGGGCCTCGATCACGAACCTGCCTTTGGGATCGATGTAGCCCCACTGATTTTCCACGTTCTTCACCGGGGCAAGTTTATCTGAGAAATCGCCGGCATCCAGGTAACTCCTGGCAATCTTGAATGTCCCCTTCTTGTCGATGAAGCCCCACTTGCCCGTCCGCTTCGCAGGCGCCAATCCGCCGTTGAACGCTTTCAAGTCCTCAAAAGAGTAATCGAGGACAAGGTTTCCCTTCTCGTCGGTACAGCCCCAGAGGTTACCCTTCCTCACGGGAGCCAGTCCCTCCGAAAAATTCCTTGCCTCGTCGAACTGAGGGTTGATGATAAACCGTCCTTTCTTGTCGATAAATCCCCATTTCTTCTCAATCCGGGCGGCGGCGTAATTGTTCTGAAAATTGAGGACTTCATGAAATAGCGGTTCGATAACCAGCTTCCCCGCTGCATCGATGAATCCCCATTCTCCCTTGATGTATATGCCCGCCAAACCCTCGGCAAAGTGCATCACCTTTTCGATGACGGCGGCATCATTCTTGATCTGACCTGCCGGATCTCCTGCAGAAAAACATGCAGGTGGGTAAATGAAGACAGCAAGGAAAGCAAATAGAAATAACATTGGAAGGGTTTTTTTTACTTTCACGGAGACTCCTTTTTGATAAGGCATTGCTTTTTCACGGTGGGAGTGTATGAAAAAGGATTTTGTGTGTCAAGAGGATTTTGGCCACAAAATATGGGGTGCGGTGTCGATGATGATGGAAGGTGTGTATCGGGTTGGCCGATCTTCCGGTTGAGCAATACGATTTTTGGCTGTTTCACCTTAAAATCCTTGACTATTTAAAAAATCGGTGTATTGTTCGCCACATAGCGTCGTTATGTTCCATCATGTGTTTATCTTTTCCCTACCAGAGAGGAGGACCTTGTGGCAACAACCGAGACCTACGCACCCAATCGCCTGTACACCATCCCCCTGGCAGAACTTCTGCCGGATCCGAACCAACGCCTAAAATTTCAAGACCTTGGACATTCAAATCCTTTCACCGGAAAAAAGGGAGAGCGTCATCATCGCCCTGAACAACCTGAAGCAGAAGATCGATGCGCAACTGGAGATCGCACTGGGGAAAACAAGAACAAAAATCTGGCATGAAAATCGAGGGTATGATAGTCATATACTAAATATATTCAATATGTTATTGTTTATCGCGCCGCGATATTTTTGAAAAAACCTCCCCCCGCTGACGGGTGTGCACGGTCTGAAAGCATGGTGAATGGGAAAAGAAACTCGAAGGCCTTGACGATGCCATTTGATCTTTAATCC
>JBAWYD010000144.1:0-5302 GCA_037143735.1 Deltaproteobacteria bacterium | reverse complement strand
ACCAAGGTGTTCGCCCTGACCGGCGACGTAAACAACGTCGGTCTTGTCGAAGTTCCCATGGGAACCCCCCTCGGACAGATTGTGTATGAAATCGGCGGCGGAATCCCGAAAGGAAGGAAATTCAAGGCTGCACAGTTAGGCGGTCCATCCGGTGGTATGATTCCCGCTGAACATTTAAATGCTCCCATTGATTTTGAACGCGTTGCGGAGCTTGGCGCCATCATGGGTTCCGGTGGTATGATCGTTCTAAATGAGGACAAATGTGCCGTTGACATGGCCCGTTTCTTCATGGAGTTCGTTCAGGATGAATCCTGCGGAAAGTGTACGCCCTGCCGTGAGGGAACCAAGAGGATGCTGGAGCTGTTGACGAACATCTGCAAGGGTAAGGGCAAGGAAGGGGATATTGAACTCCTCGAGGAAATGGCTGTCATTATAAAGAATGCCTCCCTCTGCGGTCTCGGACAGACAGCCCCGAACCCGGTTCTCAGCACCATCCGCTACTTCAGGAAGGAGTACGAAGAGCACATCAGAGACAAGCGCTGTAGCGCTGTTGTCTGTTCCGCCCTCTTCAAGTCACCCTGTCAGCATACCTGTCCCGCTGGCATGGACATTCCTGCTTACATCGCCCTTGTCCGTTCAGAACGGTTTGAGGACGCCTACAAGGTCATGATGAAGACCAACCCCCTCCCATCCGTATGTGGAAGGGTCTGCGACCACAAGTGTCAGGCAAAATGCCGCAGGGGCAATCTTGATGAAGCCGTAGCCATTAAATTCCTGAAGCGCTTCATCACGGATAACGCGCCGAGACAGAAACAGGCATTGGCCCCTGTAACCAGGAAAGAAAAGATTGCCGTTGTCGGCGGGGGACCGGCAGGTCTGACCGCAGCGCGTGATCTGGCACTCAGGGGGTACAAGGTCACGGTCTTTGAAGCACTGTCTCAGCCGGGCGGTATGCTTCGCTGGGCCATTCCCGCCTACAGACTTCCCAGAAACATTCTGGCGGACGAGATCAAAAACAATATCGAAGCCGTCGGCGTGGAGATCAAATGCAACACCTCTGTAGGCAAGGACATTACTTTCGATCAGTTGAACAAGGACTTTGATTACACCTTCCTGGCTCCCGGATCTCAGAAGAGCCAGCCCATGGGCGTCGAGGGCGAAAGCCTGAAGGGCGTTTTCGGCGGCGTCGAATTCCTGAGAGATTTCAATAACGAAGAAGAAGCCTGGACGAGCGGCAAGAAAGCCCTCGGTTCAAAAGTAGCCGTTATCGGCGGCGGAAACTCCGCCATCGATGCGGCCCGCGTAGCATCGCGTCTTGGCGCCGATGTCACCATCCTCTACCGGCGTGAAAGAAAAGACATGCCGGCTGCGGAGGAAGAAATCATCGCTGCCGAAGAAGAAGGCATCAAGATCGAATACCTTGTTGCACCTTTGAAGATTGAAGGGAAAGACGGCAAGGTCAACGGGATTGCCTGTCAGAGAATGAAACTCGGCGATTTTGACCGAAGCGGAAGGAAGAAACCTGTCGCCATCGCGGGATCGGAATTCACCCTCAGCGTGGATGCCGTTGTCGCGGCTATCGGCCAGACATCCGACATGGCTTTCGTGCCCAAAGAAAGCGGCGTTGCCGTTAACAAGTGGAACACCTTCGAACTGGCACCGGGAACCAAATCCCAGACGACCAATCCGAAATTCTTCACGGGCGGCGATGCGCTGACGGGACCGGATACGGTTATCGGAGCGATTGCAGCAGGTCACCAGGCTGCCGCCGATATTGACAGCGCCATCAGGAAGGCCAACGGCGAAGACGCCTATGAAGCGCCCCTTGAGGAAAAGATCGACATTCCCTTCATTGTTGATGAAGAATCGGTTGAAGAGCCCCAGGCGAAAATGCCTGAACTGCACGGGCCTGACCGGAAGCGAAACTTCAAGGAAGTGGAACTCGGCTATCTGAAGGAACTCGCCATTCACGAGGCGTGTCGCTGTCTCAGGTGCGACGCGGAAATTTCCTGATACATCGACTGAATCAGGATTCAACCAAATACGATGGCCTACCCCGCTTTTCGGGCGGGGTAGGCCTCTGAAATTTTAAGTCCTGTCACGGCAGGCAGATATATATATCTGCCTGCCTGCAAAAAAGGAATTTAAATCAATTGGAGGAGAATTTATGTCATTAGTGAATGTAACTATTGATAATATAAAAGTCGCTGTGGAGCCGGGTACAACCGTACTTGAAGCGGCAAAGAAAATTAAAATTAAGATCCCTACCCTTTGTGCCTGGTCGGAAATCGGTCATACACCCGGCGCCTGCCGTGTTTGCATGGTCGACGTGGAAGGCCAGAGAACCCACGTGGCTTCATGCGTGTTTCCCGTCTCTGAAGGAATGGTGGTCCATACAACAACGGAAGCGGTCCGCAAGGCGAGAAAAATGGTGGTAGAGCTTCTTCTGGCGAATCACCCGACGGAATGCAACCACTGTATCAGAAACGGCAATTGTGAGCTTCAGAAAGTGGCGGAGCAGACCGGTGTGAGAGAAGTGAGATTCGAAATTCCATCTTTCCCGAAAGAAGGGGTTATCGATGACTCCAGCCCTTCCATCGTCAGAGACAGCAGAAAGTGCATCCACTGCCATCGCTGCGTCGCCGTATGCGAACAGATCCAGACCGTAAGCGTCTTAACGCCGTCATTCAGAGGAAGCAGCGTTAAGGTGGTTACCGCCTTCGACCTTCCCCTTCTGGAAACAAACTGCATCGCCTGCGGCCAGTGCATCATGGCATGCCCCGTCGGTGCCCTTTATGAAAAAGACGACATTGACAATGTCTGGAAAGCCATTCAGGATCCCACAAAACACGTTGTGGTTCAGGAAGCGCCCGCCATCCGCGCCAATCTGGGTGAAGAATTCGGAATGCCCCCGGGCTCTCTCGTAACGGGCAAAATGATTGCGGCACTCCGCAGGCTCGGATTTGACAAGGTGTTTGATACGAACTTCACAGCTGACCTGACTATTATCGAAGAAGGGAATGAGCTGTTGAAGCGTGTCAAGGAGGGAGGGAAACTCCCCATGATTACATCTTGCAGCCCGGGATGGATCAAGTTCTGTGAACACTTCTATCCCGATTTGCTACCTCACCTCTCCACCTGCAAATCGCCTCAGATGATGTTCGGCGCCCTGGCAAAGACCTACTATGCCGAATCTGCAGGGATCGATCCCAAGGATATCGTCTCCATTTCCATCATGCCCTGCACGGCGAAGAAATTTGAATGCCAGAGACCGGAAATGTGCAGCAGCGGCTACCGCGATGTGGATTATGTTCTCACGACACGGGAACTGGCAAGGATGATCAAGGAAGCGGGTATCGATTTTGTCAATCTTCCCGACGAGGATTACGATGCCCCGATGGGTGAGTACACCGGCGCAGCCACCATCTTCGGCGCAACCGGAGGTGTTATGGAAGCGGCTATTCGAACCGTTTATGCCGTTGTCACGGGAAACAATCTGCCTGACCTGAATGTAACCCCTGTCCGTGGACTCGAAGGCGTCAAGGACGCGACCCTTACGGTCGGCGATCTCGGCCCCGTATCAGTGGCCGTGGCGCACGGTCTGGGAAATGCCCGCAAGGTGCTGGATCAGATCCGCGACGGGAAATCTCCCTATGCATTCATTGAGATCATGTGCTGTCCCGGCGGGTGCATTGCCGGCGGCGGATCTCCCATTCCGACAACGAATGAGATTCGAACACTTCGCTCCGGCGCGCTCTATGTGGACGATGGTTCTGTCCAGAAGTATCGACAGTCCCATGAAAGTCCCTCCATCACGAAGATATATGAAACCTTCCTGAAGGAGCCATTGGGACACAAATCTCACAAACTCCTCCATACCCATTATGTGGATAGAGGAACGGAATTGCCCCACAAAGACGTTAAGCTCGGCGGCTGTGAGAGTGACGATTCAGGTTCACACTGACGTTGAAGGATTTTATTCACTGATTTACTAATTGCTAAAGAGGTTTGATCTCACCGGATCAAACCTCTTTTTTTTAATCAACCGGATCATTTTCTGTGATATAGTGCTCGTGTCACAGCGTTGTAAACTTTTTAAGAAGGCGTCATAGTTAAAGACATGAAAAAACATCGCATCGAAAAAGACATGCTTGGATCTCTTGAATTACCGGAGGACGTTTATTGGGGCATTCATACGGAGCGGGCCATTCGTAATTTTCCCATCAGCGGTTACCGGGTCAATCCCTCCCTGATTAAGGCCATGGCGATGGTAAAAAAGGCCTGCGTCATGGCCAACCTGGAAACGGGGTATCTTGAAGAGAAAAAAGCGCAGGCCATCATGATGGCCTGCGCTGAGATTGCAGTCGGGACCCTATCGGAGCATTTTCCCGTCGATGCACTGCAGGGAGGCGCCGGCACCTCAACCAACATGAATGTGAATGAAGTTATCGCAAACAGGGCCATCGAAATCCTCGGAGGTAAAAAGGGAAATTATAAACTGGTACATCCACTGAACGATGTCAATCTTCATCAGTCAACGAACGACACCTATCCTACGGCAATCAAAATTTCCGGCATCAACGGCCTCCGATTGCTCAGCCAGGCTATCGCCAACCTCCAGGGTGCTTTTCAGGAAAAGGAAAGAGATTTCGGTAAAATCGTCAAGGTCGGCAGGACGGAACTTCAAGAAGCGGTTCCCGTCACCCTGGGAGCGGAGTTTTCCGCATTTTCCGAGGCTGTATCGAGAGACCGTTGGCGGACATTTAAGTGTGAAGAGCGTCTCAGGGTCGTCAATCTCGGCGGGACCGCCGTCGGGACAGGAATTGCCGCTCCGAGGGATTATATCTTCCTGGTAATCGAAAAGCTCCGCGAGGTGACGGGCCTCGGCCTTGCCCGTGGTGAAAACATGATGGGCGAAACGGCCAACGCCGACACCTTTGTTGAGGTTTCCGCCATTTTCAAAGCCCATGCGACGAACCTGATCAAGATAGCTAACGATTTAAGGATGCTCAATTTTCTGGGCGAGATTAAACTTCCCGAACTTCAGGCGGGATCTTCCATCATGCCTGGAAAGGTAAACCCCGTCCTTGCAGAGGCAACCATTCAGACAGGCATTAAAGTACTTGCCAATGATACAATCATTTCCGACGTCGCCAGCCGTGGGACCCTGCAGATCAATGAGTTTCTTCCACTGCTGGCCCATGCCTTCCTCGAATCGATTGACCTTTTGATCAGCATCAACCATCTGTTAGCCGGCCATGTCATCAAAATCGAAGCCGATGAGGCGAAGTGCCGACATTAT
>JBAWYD010000143.1:0-5329 GCA_037143735.1 Deltaproteobacteria bacterium | reverse complement strand
ACGGATTGACGGGCAAGGGAGATAAATATTTCCGGGAATATCCCCAGAATCAGGGTCGCCAATGCCGCAATGGTGGTCGCCAGGGTGGCGGTCCGGGAGAACTTCAGGGCTGGCATATCTGCGGCAGGCTCCCGCATATAAATCATGACGGTGACGCGCAAATAATAATACACGGAAAGAACGCTGTTGATGACGCCGATAATGGCTAAATCGATGAATCCGCCTTTAATTGCGGCGGCAAACACATAGAATTTACCTACAAATCCGGCCGTGGGTGGAATTCCCGCCAGGGAAAACATGAAGATGGCCATGGTCGCGCCCAATACGGGATATTTATAGCCCATCCCGGCATAGTCGCCGATGTTCAGATTATCTTCAGCATGCCGTCCGTAGAGAATCACAACGATAAAGGCTCCCATGTTCATGAACGTGTAGGCCAGCAGATAGTACAGGATGCTGTAGGTGCCGATATCATTGGCGGCATGCTTGGCAGCCACCATGCCTATCATGATGTAGCCGGCATGGGCAATGCTGGAATAGGCGAGCATGCGCTTGATGTTTTCCTGTAAAAGCGCCGCGAGATTACCTATGGTCATCGTCAGGATCGCCAGCACCCAGAGAATGGCGGTCCAGTTAGGCTGAAGCGACGGCAACGCAAAGACAAAAACCCTGAGGAATGCCGCAAAAGCCGCCGCTTTAACACCGGCGGCCATGAAGGCGGTAACGACGGTCGGCGCCCCCTCGTAAACATCCGGCGTCCACATGTGGAACGGCACGGAGGCGATTTTAAACCCGAACCCCACGATCAAAAGGGCCATGCCGAAGAGCAGCATGGGAAATGATACGTTGGCGGACAGACTCAAATGCTTGTAGATCGCAACAAGATTGGTTGAGCCCGTGGCGCCGAAGATCAGCGCAATTCCATAAAGGAGGAAACCGGTGGAAAAAGCGCCCAGCAGCAGGTATTTGATGGCGGCCTCATTGCCTTTAATGTCGTTCTTGACGAATCCTGCCAGAATATAGATGGCAATGGACATGGTTTCCAGTCCCAGGAATATGGTGATCAAATCCGCCCCTGCCGCCATGAACATCATGCCAACGCAGGCAAATAACAAAAGGCCGTAATACTCGGGATGCTCCACTGGTTCAGACATTCTGCCAAAGTAGTCAATGGAGGCCAGGATGGTTAATGCGGTGCAAACGAGGAAAATAAAGTTGAAAAATAGTCCGTAGTTATCGAGGGCAAGCATATTGCTGAAAGCCAGCTCCGAACTTCCCCACAACACGACAGTCGCCACAAAGGCGAGGAACACACCCAGAAGGCTTATTCCCGCGATGAACCAATTGGATAATCTGGGAAAAAATGCCCCGAGCAAAAGCACGGCCATGGCCGTGGAAAAGATGACGAGTTCCGGGGCGATGCTGGCCCAGTTAATGGCAGGAATCACGATACCCATTTATTTATTTCCTCCAAGCATGCGTTAATCTGAATCCATGTATATTCGTGCGCCAGGGCCGATGGCAGGTTATTGTTTTTCCGTCACAGGCGGTATCGTTCGGGCCAGTTTAAACGTGCCCTGCTTTTCCATCGTTACAACCCGTTCGTACTTCTTGTCAATCTGCCGCAGAAGATTGTTTACCGAAGCTTCCGTGGTGCGCAGAAACGGTGTGGGATAGATGCCGATCCAGAAAATAAAGAACACCACAGGCAGAAGCACCACCCATTCACGTATCGAGAGATCCTTCAGCCCCTGGTTCTTCGGGTTGGTCACCTCGCCGTACATGACCCGCTGGAACATCCAGAGCATGTAAACGGCGGCGAAGATCACGCCGGAGGCCCCCAGGATGGCGAAGATTTTGTAATTCATGAACGTGCCCACCAGAATCAGGAATTCGCCCACAAACCCGTTCAGTCCAGGCAGCCCGATGGACGACAGGGTGACGATTAAAAAGAGTGTCGCAAACGCCGGCATCACCTTGGCGAGTCCGCCGAATTCTTCTATCATGCGGGTATGTCGTCTCTCATAGAGCATGCCTACGATGAGGAAGAGGGCGCCCGTTGAAAGGCCGTGGTTAATCATTTGCAGAATGGCGCCTTCCATGGCGATGGCATTAAATGCAAAAATGCCCAGCACGACAAACCCGAGGTGGCTTACGCTGGAAAAGGCGACCAGGCGTTTCAGGTCTTTCTGCACAATGCAGACCCACGCGCCGTAAATGATCCCGATCAGGGCCAGGGTCATGAAGAGCCACACACCGTAATCTATGGCGGCATTGGGGAACAGGGGCAGACTGAAACGTAGGAAACCGTACGTACCCATCTTCAGAAGCACCGCCGCCAGCAGAACGCTTCCCACCGTGGGCGCCTCCGTGTGAGCGTCCGGCAACCATGTGTGGAAGGGGAACATCGGCACCTTGATGGCGAAGGCGAGGGAAAACCCGAGAAACAGCCACAATTGCGTGGAGCGCGGTATGACCGTGTTGTACAGATCAAAGATGTTGAAAGAATAGACCCCGGTGGCCGCATAGTGATAAAAATAGAGGTAGAGGATGGCGACCAGCATGAGGACGCTACCGAACATCGTGAATATGAAGAACTTGACCGCTGCGTAAATCCGGCGGGCGGGGTTGCCCCAGATGCCGATGAGAAAATACATGGGAATCAGCATGACCTCCCAGAAGACATAAAAGAGGAACACGTCGAAGGATACAAACACGCCGATCATGCCCGTTTCCAAAAACAGCAGGCAGATCATGAATTCTTTTACCATCTTCTGAATGTCTTCCCAGCAGGCCAGCACGCAGATGGGCGTAAAAAACGTGGTAAGCATTACGAGCAGCAGCGTCAGGCCGTCGATCCCCACGAAGTAATTGATGCCGTAATCGGGGATCCATGGGTATTTTTCCACGAACTGGACGCTGGAGGTGGCAAGATTAAAATCCTTGAGCAGCAGGAGAGAGATCAGGAAGGTAATCAGTGTGACCACGAGTGTCATCAGCTTCATCGACTTTCCCTGTTCCTTGTTCATAAACAGGAGAATCAGCACCCCGATCATGGGTAAAAAAGTTATGGTGGTCAAGAGATAACTCATCAATCTGGCTCCTTATAGGCTCAGTGTTGCGTATGCTCCGATTAATTAAGAAAAACGATATACGAAAAGATCAGCATCACACCGATCAGAATCATCAAGGCGTAGTTTTGCACATAACCCGTCTGCAGGCGCTGTGTCCAGCTTCCCCACCCCTTTGCAATGTCGGCAATACCGTTGACGGCGCCGTCAATGAGCCTGGTATCCACGACGTTCCACATCACCTTTTCACACATCCAGAGGGTGGGCCTCACGAACAGGAAATCGTACAACTCGTCAATCCGGTATTTATCCAGCACCAGCCGGTACATCGGGAAAAAGCCGCCATGGGTCAGGCGGTCCGGGAGTCCCGGCTCTTTTATGTATAATTTATGGGCGATAAAAATGCCGATCACTGCAACAATAATGGAGACCAGAGCCATCATCAGCTCGAAACTTAAGGAATGGTGGACTGCATGTTCCGGAATTCCCACAGCCATTTGACTTACGATCTCTTTGCCCTTCATGACGGGTTCCAGCCATTGAGGGAACAGGTTGAAACTCTCGATCCATGGTATTCCAACCCAGCCGCCTATGATGGAAAGAATGGCCAGAATCCACAGGGGAACGGTCATCACCGCAGGGGATTCATGGAGGTGTTCGGCGACATGATGATCCACCCGGCTTTTTCCGTAGAAGGTCATGAAGACAGCCCGGAACATGTAGAAAGCAGTAATAATCGCCGCAATAAGGCCGATCAACCACAGCACATATCCGCTCGATGCCCAAATCGTGTTCTGGCTGCTGAAGGCCTTGTAGAGAATTTCGTCCTTGCTGAAAAAACCGGCCAAAGGCGGGATGCCGGCGATGGCCAGTGTTGCGATCAGGAAGGTGCGGTATGTGTGGGGCATGTGACGGCGCAGATCCCCCATTTTTCTCATATCCAGTTCTCCGGCAAGGGCGTGCATGACACTGCCGGCGCCCATGAAGAGCAAAGCCTTGAAAAAGGCATGCGTCATCAGGTGGAAAACTCCGACGGAAAACGCGCCGACCCCGCATGCTAAAAACATATATCCAAGCTGACTCACTGTGGAATAGGCCAGGACGCGTTTGATATCAAACTGGGTCATGCCGATGGTGGCGGCGAAAATAGCGGTCAGAGCGCCGATGCTTGCCACCGTAAGAAGCGACACAGGCGCCATCATAAAGAGAACGTTGGTTCTTGCGACCATATACACGCCCGCGGTCACCATGGTGGCGGCATGGATGAGGGCGGAGACCGGAGTGGGACCTTCCATGGCATCCGGCAACCAGGTATAGAGCGGAAGCTGGGCCGACTTGCCCGTCGCCCCAACGAAAAGAGCCAGGGTGATCAGGGTAATCTCCATACCGCCATAGGCGAAGGTCGAAGGCGCCTTGGCGAAGACATCCTGAAAATTGAGAGTGCCCGTATAGAAGAAAATACCAAAGATACCCAGGAGAAATCCGAAATCGCCGATCCTGTTGACAAAAAACGCCTTATTTCCTGCGTCGGTGGCGGATTTCTTTTCAAGCCAGAATCCGATGAGGAGATAGGAACACAGCCCCACGCCTTCCCACCCTACGAACATCATGAGAAAATTGTTGGCGGAAACCAGAATCAGCATGAAAAAGACAAACAGGTTCAGTTCGGTGAAATAACGCGCGTAGCCGGGGTCGCCGTGCATATAACCAATGGAATAGATATGGATCAAAAGGCTTACCCAGCAGACCACCAGGAGCATGACGAGGGAAAGGGGATCAATCAGGAAACCGATATCTACGGAAAAATTCCCGGCCAGCATCCAGGTGTACGATACGACGTCATTGAGTATTCGCGATTCGGGAGGCAGGGCCTTCACTTCCAGGAATATGAGGGTTGACAGGATAGCCGACAGCCCCACGGCGATACAGGCGATGGGCCCGATCACCTTTTTGGGCAGCCTTGGTCCCAGAAGCCCGTTGATTAAAACCCCCAGAATTGGAAATAACGGGATCAGCCACACATATTGATGCATCGTGAACTCCTTCTTACCACTTCATCAAATTGATGTCGTCTATGTTGGCCGTTCCCCAGTTCCTGAAGAGCAGCATGATAATGGCCAAGCCCACAGCCACTTCAGCGGCAGCCACAGTCATGACGAAAAACACGTAAATCTGGCCGTGAAGGGTTTCCATGTATCGGGACAGGGTGATAAAGGTCAAATTCACCGCGTTTAACATAAGCTCGATGGACATGAAGA
>JBAWYD010000142.1:0-5403 GCA_037143735.1 Deltaproteobacteria bacterium | reverse complement strand
TGAGTAATATTCCAATTTGGAGATAGATATGACGGAAAAACGTTTTTATGCCACGGGAAAAAGAAAATGCGCTATCGCCAGGGTATATATGAAGGAGGGCGATGGAAATCTGATTGTCAATAAGAGAAATTTTGATGATTATTTCACGAGAGACAGCCTGAAAATGCTTATCATGCAGCCCCTTGAAATGGTGGGGGCAAGAAGTAAGTTTGATTTTTACGTGAATGTAACCGGCGGGGGCATGGCCGGACAGGCTGGTGCAGTCAAACATGGTATTACCAAAGCCCTTGTGGAGTATGACGTGGAATTAAGGGCGGTGCTGAAAAAGGCAGGGTTTCTGACCAGAGACTCACGTATAAAGGAAAGAAAGAAGTACGGCCAACCAGGAGCAAGGAAACGCTTCCAGTTTTCAAAACGATAGAATTCCCAAGGGAGGCTCATACAGCCTCCTTTTTTTTGCAGAAACTTTCAAACTGTCATCGCAAGGCCCGCAGGGCTGCGGCGGTCTAATATATTGAGATTGCTTCGCTTCGTTCGTAATGATCCATCAAGTTTATTTAAATATTTATAGTGTCAATGGAGAAAACGTATGATTAAAATTGGCATCTATGGAGCAAGCGGTTATACCGGTCAGGAGCTTCTGAGGCTTCTTTTGCGCCATCCTGAAGCCGGGGTTGTTGCTCTCACTTCCAGAAGATATGCAGGCGTTCCTTTGGCGGATGTTTATCCGGTGTTTCTGGGATTAACGAAACTTTCCTTCATGGATGCGTCCCCCCGTGACGTGGCGAGTGTGTCTGATGTGGTTTTCCTGGCTTTGCCTCATGGGGTGTCCATGCAGGTGGCCGGTGAGTTTTTGAAAGCCGGGAAAAAGGTGATCGATCTCAGCGCCGATTTCCGGCTGCGGGACGCGGGAACCTACGACGAGTGGTACACGACACACACCGCACGGGATTTCATCCGTGAGGCTGTATATGGCATCCCCGAATTATACGGAGATGCCGTTGCCCGGGCAAGATTTATTGCCAATCCGGGTTGTTATCCCACCAGCGTGATTCTTGGCCTTGCGCCTTTGGTCAGGGAAAAGTGGATAGATGATACATCCATTATTGTGGATTCGAAATCGGGTGTCAGCGGCGCCGGACGGGAACCGCAGATAGGAACGCTTTTCTGTGAGGTTAATGAGGGATTCAAAGCCTACAAGATTGGCCGGCACCGGCATACCCCGGAGATGGAACAGGAACTCAGCGTTCTTGCGGGTCACGACATCAGAATTTCCTTTACGCCCCATCTGCTTCCTGTGAGCAGAGGAATCCTGAGTACCATATACGCGACACTCAGGAAGGACGTTTCTGAAGATGAGCTGAACGATCTTTACCGGTCATTTTATGAAGGCAAGCCGTTTGTCAGGATCTGCAAGGTGGGAATGTTGCCCAATATCTCGGCTGTTCGAGGTTCCAATTATTGTGATATCGGATTGACCGTTGACAGAAGGACAAAAAGGGTTATCATTGTCTCTGCGATTGACAACCTGATCAAGGGAGCGTCCGGCCAGGCCATTCAGAACATGAATCTCATGTGTGGCTTCAGGGAGAATGCCGGGCTGGAGATGATTTCCCTGTTCCCGTAATCAGGAGCGGGCGCCTTTTTCAAGTAATCAATAAAGCATCTTCGGATGCAAAGGGAGAGACGGTTCGATGCCCCTGCGATTCTACAATACTCTGACGAAGAAAAAAGAGGCGTTCAAGCCTGTCGAAGAGGGGAAGGTCGGCATCTACGCATGCGGGATCACAGCCTATGACGTCTGTCATGTAGGACATGCCCGTTCGGCAATCGTCTTTGACGTCATCACCCGATACTTTCAATACCGTGGTTACGATGTCGCCTATGTGAAAAATTTCACCGATGTGGACGATAAAATAATTGTAAAGGCCAACGCCGAGGGAAAGACCATCTTTGAAATATCGGAAAGGTATATCAGAGAGCATAATGAAGACATGGATGCCATCGGTGTGGCCAGACCCCTGGTAGCGCCCCGGGCAACAGAGTGTATCGAAGGCATGATCGGGCTGATCCGGACCCTTTTTGATAAGGGGCTGGCATATGAAGTGGGTGGCGACGTCTACTATGAAGTGGACAACTTCACAGGTTACGGGAAGCTTTCCGGCAGGAGCCTGGAAGACATGATGGCGGGAGCCCGGGTGGATGTGAGCGACAAGAAAAAAAACCCTCTCGATTTTGCTCTCTGGAAAGCCGGCAAGGAAGGGGAGCCCTGGTGGGAAAGTCCATGGGGCAGAGGCAGGCCCGGTTGGCATATCGAGTGTTCCGTAATGAGTCAGCATTACCTGGGGGATACCTTTGATATCCATGGAGGCGGCGAGGATCTGATCTTCCCCCACCATGAAAATGAGATTGCCCAGTCGGAGGGTGCAACGGGAAAGCCATTGGCCAACTACTGGATACACAATGGTTTCGTCAGGATCAACAGCGAGAAAATGTCGAAATCCCTCGGCAATATTTTTACCATAAAAGACATATTAAGCCGTTACCACCCCGAGGTGTTGAGGCTTTTCATGCTTCAGAGCCACTACAAAAGCCCCGTTGATTTTTCGGACGGCGTTCTCTCTGAAGCGAGGACAGGCATGGATCGTTTTTATACAGCCCTGAAGGCAATCAAGGATTATTTAACGGGGTGTGATCGCTTTTCCGAAATTACCATCGATGACCTCTCCGGAAAAGACAGGGAACTCGCGGACAGGCTGATGGAGCTTCCCGACAAATTTGTGGAGGCCATGGACGATGATTTCGCAACCCCGAGGGCTATCGGTCATATCTTCGATGCGGTAAGGCTTGTGAATGGGTATCTTGGAGATAAAACCTTTGCCGTCAACCCTGAAACCTGCTTTATTCTGAAGCTTGCTCAAAAGAATATTCAGGAAGTCGGACGCGTCCTTGGTTTCTTCCTCGAAGAGCCTGATCATTACTACATACAGGATCGGAACAGGGAGGCCCGAAAGCGGGGTCTGGATGTCGGGGAGATTGATCGCCTGATCGAAGAAAGAAAAAATGCCAGGCAGGCTAAGGATTGGAAGAGGGCAGATGAACTCCGGCGCATCCTTGCTGAAAAAAAGATCCTTATCCTGGATTCTTCTGCCGGCACCACCTGGAAAATGGAATAGACGTGGAATTACCTCTTTATCATCCGCCACAGGGTGAGGAGGCGTTCCGCCAGAATCGCAACGATGATCCGCGGGACCCAGAGCCAGAAGGGATTGAGTCCCAGGGATAGAAACAGGCTGGGATCTTCCACCAGTGCGTGATTGATGCCGATGGAAAGATGCAATTCTTCCAGTTCTTCTTTTGTCAAATGACCTGACTTGACTTCCTCGACGATCACCGCCCCCCCGTAAGCGACTCCAAAAACGACGGCAGTGAGCCATAGAAAACCCACCCGCTGATTCAGTCCCATCAGCTTCAGCAGAGGATTGAGAAGCCGGACCATGGGATGGATCAGATCAAGGGTCTTCAGAACCTCAAGCAATGTCAGAATACTCATGATAATGGCGAATATTTTGATACTGAGGGCAAGGGTCGTCATGCCCCACTCCTGTATGGCGTCGATAAAAGGTTTCTGCGTCTCGAAAGAGATATCCGATGTTCCCATGACTGTTGTGGTTATATCGAAAAAAGGGGCGACGGCGATTACCGTGAAGACGGCAGCGGCAAGACGAAACAGGGTCGCTTTCAATGGGTGAATGCCTGATTTTGCCTGGACGATGCCTTCCTGAATCAGATTGTGGGCAATGAGAAGAAAAATAGCCATCAGGGTCATCTGGTCATGAGAAAATGGCAGGACGGCCATGGCGGCGATGCCTGCATAAATATTCGTAAGCATCCCGATTAGAAGGGGAAATGCAGCAATAGCCGGCAGACTCAAGATACTCATCAGGGGCTGAAGGAGGAAATCGAGGCGGCTCAACCATCCGGTCCAGGAGAGGATGGCTGTAAACAGAGAGACAGGTATGAGGATCTTCATGATCCAGATAAACCCGCTCCACCCCTTCCGAAGGCCTCCTTTCAGACCTTGTTTGATTTGAATCCTGTCAATGGCCATGATTTTTGCGGTGACGGTTATTTAAAGGAGTTTTTCAATTTTTATATTCTTAATTCATGCTAAGATCAAGAAAATTAAGCATTATTACAACAATAACTCTTGAAATTTGTTCCATGATCGCGTATCTGTCTACCTGCCGCTATTGATATCCGGTTAGGCAACAAGAAAAATTATCTCTTAAACCTTAATAAATATTTTGAATCTTTCCATTATTATGGGTTCAGTTCACACACCCGAAAATGAAATTCTCAATGATGTGAAAAACATCCTCATCATTCAACTTGGTGACATTGGTGACGTGGTCTGGACGATACCGACGTTGCGGGCTGTCAAGGAAAAGTGTCCCGATGCTCGTCTTTCAGTACTTTTGCGGGGAGGGAGTGGAGACCTCCTGAGGGAAGAGCCGTTCATCCATAAAATATTTGAAGTCAAGCACTACGGGGGAAATATTTTTTTCGATGTGTTGGGGCAAGTCCGGCTCATAAAGGATCTGCGGAGGGAGCATTTCGATGTGGTTGTTGACATGAGGGCCGGTGACAGGGGTGCGATCATGTCTTACATGACGGGGGCGCCGATAAGAGTGTCTCAATTTTACGCACACGTTCCATTTTGGCGGAACAAGCTTTTTACTCATTTATTTAATTCTCCAGGAAAAAAAGTCAGAGGGGCGTCTGAGCAATCTCTTTCCATTGTCAGAGAATTAGGCGTCGATACGGTTGATATTACACCAAGGTTGTGTGCTTCAGAAACGAGGATATTGCGTGCGAGAGAAATTCTCTTCTCTCAGGGGATTTCAGATACAACACGATTCATCAGTTTAAATCCTTTTTCAAGGTGGGCATACAAGGAATGGGATTATGAGAAATGGGTGCAGATTATCAACTGGTTATGGAATGACTATAACATAGCGACAGTAATCATGGGGACTGATGAGGAGCGTACGAGGGCTGATACCCTGTTGAGGAAATGTACAGGATCCGTCTTTAATCTAACTGGTAAAACGATGCTTGGAGAACTTGCAGGCATACTCCATCTGAGTTCCCTGCACATAGGCGTTGACAGCGCGGCGCCCCATATTGCAGCAGCTGTCGGGACTCCCACGATAACAATCTACGGTCCTACGGATTGGTATGACTGGGCGCCGACGGGAGATATTCATAAGGTCGTTCTGCCCGATCTGGCGTGTGTGCCGTGTCATAAGAAAGGGTGTGATGACAGTGGGTGGAGTCGTTGTCTTGAGGAATTGACGGTGGACCAAGTCAAAAAGGTGGTTCAAGAGTTCCTTGAGGGGC
>JBAWYD010000141.1:0-5432 GCA_037143735.1 Deltaproteobacteria bacterium | reverse complement strand
ATCTGCTCAAAGGAGTATATCGCCCATGACCCACGATGTTTATGAACGCCTGGCTGCATTTCTGGATCGCCTTCCCGCCGGCTTCCCCAAGACGGAATCGGGCGTGGAGCTTCGCATTTTAAAAAGACTCTTTACGGCAGAAGAGGCTTCTATGGCTTGTCATCTGGCCATGTGGCCGGAACCGGTGGAAACGATTGCGGGACGCATCCAGAAACCGTCCTGCGAACTGTCTGATATGCTGTATGATATGTCCCGCAAGGGCCTGATCGTCCGCTCAGACCGAGCCGAAGGCCCCATGTACATGGCTGCCCAGTATGTCATCGGGATCTGGGAATACCACGTCAATAGTCTGGACGAAGGGCTGATCAAAGACATGAACGAATACATCCCGGCCCTGTTTGATGCCATGACCCGAATCAA
This sequence comes from Deltaproteobacteria bacterium, assembly GCA_037143735.1. Taxonomy (GTDB): domain Bacteria; phylum Desulfobacterota; class Syntrophia; order Syntrophales; family UBA2185; genus JAPLJQ01. Next base: position 5,012 of record JBAWYD010000141.1, on the reverse strand, counting down.
GACACAGCAGTTGAGGACGATTCCCATCGGAGCCAGCCTGGAAGGTCAGGGAGCCGTGATGCCCTATGAGGACGCCCGACAACTCATTGAGAAGCAGCGCAAGATCCTGGTAGCACCCTGTATCTGTCGAAAAGAACACACCATGATCGGAAAAGGATGCGGAAAGCTGAAGGAGGCCTGTCTTGTTTTTTCCAGCGGCGCGTATTTCTACGAAAAAAACGGGATCGGTCGTTCCATCAGCAAAGAGGAAGCTCTTGACATTCTCCGTCAGGCCGAGGAGCAGGGTCTGGTGCTGCAACCTTCCAACGCCCAGAGAATTATGAATATCTGCCTCTGTTGCGGGGACTGCTGCCAGGTGTTGAAGGCCATCAAGCGTTATCCCAAGCCCGCTGAATTTGTTCACTCAAATTACTACGCCGCCATTCGAAGCAAAGATTGCATCGCCTGCGAAATTTGCCTGGATCGGTGTCAGATGGATGCGATCCAGCTGAAGGATAACGTCGCAGAAATCGATCCGGACCGGTGCATCGGCTGTGGCCTCTGTGTAACCACCTGCGGAACTCAAGCCATCGATCTTATCCGCAAGGATGAGAAGGACTGCTATGAACCGCCTTCCGATATCGTTGAAACTTATATGCGTATCGCCCAGGAAAGGGGGCTAATCGAATAAAACAAAAGCGTCCTTCAATGCAGCGCAAACAGGACATTCGTCCGGCAGTATCCCGTCCGATATATAGCCGCACACTTCGCAGACGTAATAAGTCGCTGCCCTTTCCTCCATCAAGTGGCCCATGGCCTCCTTGTAGAGTTTTCCATGGACCTCCTCAACGTCCCTGCTCTGACTGAAGTGCAGGACGGCAGCAGCGTTCCCTTCCTCTTCCGCATCTTTGATAAACCGGTCATAGGCCACTTCGGCAACCTTTGTCTCCGATTCAAAACTGGCGGCCAGGTTTTCTTCCGTACGATTCATCTTCCCGAGGACATGAAGCGCACGAGCGCCATGAATCTCTTCAGAAAACGCAACGACACGAAAAAGTCTGGCTATCTGAGGGTACCCCTCTTCTTCCGCCTTTTGGGCATAAACCTTAAGCCTGAGGGCTGCCTTCGCCTCTCCCGTATAAGCCTGATACAGCGCATCCTCTGTTTTTCCCATTTATTTACCTGCCTGTCCCTGGCTTTTCCCTGTTATTCAGGAGAGAAATCATCCTTGCCGGCTCCGCAAATAGGACATACCCAATCTTCAGGAAGTTTTTCAAACGCGACCCCGGGAGGGATATTGTTATCCGGATCTCCTTCGGCAGGATCATATACATAGCCGCACACACCACAAACAAATTTTTGCACTTTCCTTCTCCCTTCTACAAAGAACAGCGTTAAAGACTTGAAAAGTCCATCCTTATTCCTATTCCGCCGTAATTGCCGCTTCCCGATCGGCCACTTTCACGTGTAATATTTCGGCGATGAGCGCACCCAGATCATAGCACTTCCGAAGCGTATCTCCGTCCGGAACATGCCTTGCACTGACGGGCTCCCCGACAAGATCGACATTCATCTCTTTGAGGATACCCTGTATCTGACGGACCGCCTCGCCGCTCCATCCGTAGGATCCGAATGCCGAACCGATGAGATTGGCAGGCTTCAAGCCCTTAAGATAGGTCAGGACATCGGCAACATGGGGCAACATGTTGTTGTTCAGCGTTGACGACCCCACAACAAGGGCGCCTGCATCAAGAAGCTCATACAACACATCGCTGCGGTGGAATGCATCCATGGACATAAATTTTACCTTTAAACCACCGGCAGAAAGTCCCTCGGAAATTGCCCTGGCCATCATCTCCGTGCTGTGCCACATGGTTGCATAAACGACAACAGCCTTCAATGTCGGCTTCTGGGCAGCCCAGCGGGCGTAGAGATCAATGATCCAATGTATGTTTTTGCGCCAGATCGGGCCATGGTCGGGAGCTATAACTTTAAATCCCATTCCCGAAGCGGCAACCCTGTCGAGAAGTTTTAGTACGAGGGATGAATAGGGAAGAATAATGTTGGCGTAATAGGTTGCAGCCTCATATTCGAGAATCGATGTATCGATCTCGTCATCAAACCTCTCGGATGTAGCCAGATGCATCCCAAGGGCATCCTGAGAGAACAGAATCTGCTCCTCCGCGAGATAAGAAAACATACTGTCCGGCCAGTGGAGCATACGTGTTTCCATAAAGGAAAGGGTCATATTCCCGAGACCGAGACGATCACCATCTTTCACGGCTGTTATTTCCTGTGTGATGGAAAACAGGTCTTTCAGGGTTTTCGACCCCGCAGCAGAGGCAATGACTTTTTCCGGACTGATCATTTCGATCACTTCGGGCAGGCATCCTGAATGATCCATTTCCGAATGATTCGACACGATATAACGGATATCCCCGGGATCAATCACGGAAGCAATCCGGGAGAGCATTTCTTCCTTGAAGGGCGCCTTCACGGTATCGACAAGAGTCACTTTATCCGCAAGGATGAGGTAGGCGTTGTAAGTACTTCCCCGCTTGGTCGTATAACCGTGAAAATCGCGTATATTCCAGTCGATTGCACCAACCCAGTACACATGATCACTGACTTTAACGGCTTTATGGAAATCTTTCATAAACCATCACCAGTTGCTGAATTAAAGTTTTTGTACATCACAACAGCCAGAGATATTCATCACTCGTGAAAAAGAATGCACAATTGCCTCCAACATTTATTGACAAGGATACGATATTGTATTATAAAGCCCAGCCTGAACGGGAATTGAATACCTATTTTGAAGTTTTTAATCAAGATGTTTTCATTTGCATGGCACAATTTGCAAGACTACGGTTGACTTTAAAATGGTCTTATAATATGGACGTATCGTTGAAGCCGAACATTCCCCAGTAGCTCAGTCGGTAGAGCAGATGGCTGTTAACCATCGGGTCCGTGGTTCGAGTCCGCGCTGGGGAGCCAATAAATAGAGGGGGTTAGCTGAGTCAAGGTTAGCCCCTTTTTGTTTGCCAGTCGATTTTTACCCATCCTTTACCCATTTTTTGGAAACGAACACCCGTTATTCGGGATGGAAAAGCACACCCGGACAGAGTGCAGCCGAAGAGTTTTCATCCTGCCGAATACACGGATTGTTCTCCATACCCCATCAGAGGTTTGTCCCCCAAAGGGTAGGCTTTTTAAGTGAAGCGAAGCGGGATCGGGCGGCTGAAGCCCGGCGACATCGACCGCGGCTGGCGGAACCCTGGCTTCATCGGAACCAAGAGTTTTCTCAGGGGTGGTGGTCGGGGAAAGGGGGGTCTTTAGAAAAGACTTCATATCTGTGGCGCGGAGGTGGCGGCCAAAGGCAGTGGCGGAGGAAAGTTTAATTCCGCAGCCTGCCGACGCCGGAGTGCCACAGGTATGAACACAAAACAGGATCTTGACCTTGACCTGAAAACTTAAATAGGCCGCTGTCGCCCGGCTGGCTTTAGCCCTGGGTTGCCGCAGACGAGCACTCCTTTTAGATAGGCCCGGAGCGTATGAAACGTAGCGCCGTCGGAACGACAATTTAAGCGGAGTAAGTTTAAGAAATTTCTTTTGTGGTTCGAGCCCTGGGTTCATCGGACTGTTTCTTTTCCCTGGGGGCGGTGGACGGGGATAGAATCCTTGACGGGGTGCTTCCTTTAAATGTTTTATCAGCTTTTCGTTTCCATAATGCCGTTTTATACGATGTGCCCATAAACCACAATGAATCCCGCCAGCCATATCTTAATCGCGCCCCCACCGCGTGGCGGAGCGGAGACACCGTATCAATGACCCCCTGAAAAGGTAACATAGCCGAGGAGTAGGGGTCGCGTAGGGTTTCTTGGAAAAATGCCTTTAAATGCTGGGTGGTGGACAGTCGCGATGGTTATCAAGCGCTTTGATGTCCAGAAGCGACTGTCCACCACAAGTTTCCTGCTTAATAACGTGATCTTAATGCCAGCCGCGAAGGTAGGCAAACGCACCATCTGCTTGCCTTGCGCGACTGGCCACCGCAAGTGTTCTGAAACTTCCAAAAGGATTTCCCGTCGTAGGCATGACCAGGCATGGCGTGTTTTTGGCCTCGTCTGGTGATGTCTAAGACGGGAACACCGCCAGTGTCCTTAAACTTGCGCAGTGGCTGATAGACAACGCACATGAATTATGTGGTGTTGCATGGAATAGAAACATCGCGCCCTTAGCATCCTCGATGCGACAGGGTGTGTACCTTCGGCTACCCCCGGGGTCGTCCAAAAGTTACATTTCTTACACAAATTCAATCCCCGGAAAATTTCAGAAAAATTTGGAAAATATGTCTCGTTATTTATCGCATGCGGCACGACAACTTTACACAAGTCAACCTTTGTAGCTATACGTAACAAAAAGGCGTCTTGAGATCGCTCATTTCAACTTCTGCCTGTCCAATCGCCATAACAAAATGATCACAAACAAAAGCCCCTCGTAGAATTTTACTTCTTGCGAGGGGCTTAACGATACCCACCTATGCCGTCTTATCTTTTATCTGGAGTCCATAACTTGAATACTTGGTCTTTTAAGGGTGACAATCACCACGAAGACACTGTGTTTCATTTTTCGTTAACATCCAGTAGAATAGACTCAATACGGACATTGCAGAATATCGCCTGTTTAATTCTATTATCGGTATATTCCCAACTAACCTTAAAGGGGATACTAACGGTTTAAGTTTAATAAGAAAGAGCGCTGCAATGCTTGCTTATTTGTAAGCTGTAGTCAGCTTATTAAAATAACCGCTCTTTAAGCAGTTCATTACCACCGCTAAGATGCTTTTTTGATTACCTCCCAGTGAAATGATGTAACTTTAATTCATATCCCAGAGACATAATTCAAGCCATGCATTGCAGCATCCCAACGATTTTAGTATACGGCTGCTCATTGTTAATGTCAAGAGGTGTATTAAATATTGTCAGTAGCAAATGATATGTCCGGTTTGTAGCACACAATCTGTCCGGTTTGTT
>JBAWYD010000140.1:0-5543 GCA_037143735.1 Deltaproteobacteria bacterium | reverse complement strand
TCAGGTCGATGATCGCATTCTGGGCTTCTTCCAGATGGTTGGCATATTTCTTGAGTTCTGCGATTTCCTTTGCTTTTGCAATGGTCGCACTGGTCTCACCCAGGAGATTCATGACATCCATCCCCTTTCTCTGGCCCAGCTTTCTCCCGACCAGATCGAGGCACTGGATGCCATTTGTCCCCTCATAGATGCTGGCAATCTTGCAATCTCTCAGATATTGTTCCACCGGATACTCACTGCAGTATCCATATCCCCCATAGATATCAATGGCGGCCGAGCATACAAGAAACGCCTTTTCGGAGGAATAGGCCTTGCAAACGGGAATAAGCAGTTCAATCAGTCCATGCCATTTTTCTCTTTCCTGTTCGGTTTTTGATACGATTTCCAGATCCATGCAGTAGGCCGTAAAATAATTCATGGCCCTGATGCCCTCTACATAGGCTTTCATCCACAGAAGTTTTCGCCGGATGTCGGGATGCTGGATAATGGGAACCGCTATCGCATCGGGATTTTTCATTTCCCAGACCGGAATGCTTTGAATTCTTTCCTTGGCATAATGAACGGCATGCTCATAGGCCGCCGTGGCGTGTCCCAGGCCTTGCATTCCCACTTCGAGCCTCGCTTCATTCATCATGTGAAACATGATCCTCATACCCTGACGTTCCTTGCCCAAAAGCTCGCCGATACACTTCCCGTCATCGCCGAAATTCAACGTGCAGGTGGCCGACGCTTTAATACCCATCTTGTGCTCGATGTTACCCGTCCTCACGTCATTGAATTCACCAAGGCTGCCGTCGTCATTGGCCCTGTATTTGGGAACAAGAAAAATGGATATGCCCGCCGTACCTAAAGGGTCTCCGTCGATTCTTGCCAGGACGGTATGAACGATATTTTCCGTAAGGTCGTGATCTCCGCAGGAAATGAATATTTTTGTGCCCGTGATTGCGAAGGTTCCGTCCGGCAACCTTTTTGCCGTCGTCTTCAGAGCGCCGACGTCGCTTCCCGCACCTGGCTCTGTCAGACACATAGTACCTGTCCATTTCCCTGCATACATGTTGTACATGTACCTGTTCTTTTGATCTTCAGTGCCGAACTTTTCAATCAGACGAGCTGCTCCGTGGGTCAGTCCCGGATACATGAGAAGGGGGAAATTTGCCGCGAACAACGCCTCCGTAGCGGCTGTGGCAACAACAATCGGCATCCCCTGACCTCCCACATCAGGTGATTCCATAGGACAAAGCCAGCCCGCTTCTACATACTTCCTGAAGGCGTCATGAAAGCTCGGCGGCACAAAAACCTTTCCATCCTTGAACGTACATCCCTCGCGGTCACCCTCAGCATAAATGGGCATAAGGACGTTCAATGCCAGTTTTTCGGCTTCGTTCTGTATCATAAGAACGACATCCTTCGAGAAGTCCGCATACTTTTCGCTTTCAAACAACTTTTCGATATCAAGCTGTTCAAATAGAATGAAAAGCTGATCCCTCGTGTTGACCAACAAATTGCTCATAAGAATACCTCCCCTCCTGACTTGTGTACGCGCTTTTCGTTAAAAGACGCCTCTTAATTAAAAAGGTTTGTGTTGATCGCTTTACTCCGCCACATCATGTTGTTTTTAAACCCCTGATAAAGATTTCCAGACCTGTTTGGACTGTGGAACGAACCAGATCTTCTCTTTTTGATTCCGATCCGGTGAATAAATATAATGAAATTATCCCGTTAAGGAGTCCCCATATAGCATTTCTGTTTTGACGTAAGTTAATCGTTGGAGGAAATTCATGAGTTTCTATGCCGTATTTGAGAATATTCTCTATGATATCGACGGTTTTATTGGTTGTTCTGATAATATGATTCTCAATTTCTTCCGGCAGATTCCTGTGATTGGCATTGAGCATGAATGTCATTAAAATTCTGAACAGTTCTTTGTCTTTGAAAAAAAAATCCACATAAATATCGGACAGTTTAAACAGAATGACGGAGGCGCTGCTCCCATTTCCGAACAAACCGCTAACCTGTTTATGAAACTTATCGATATCCTCCAGAAGAATCTGTGTGTATATTTCATCCTTGCTTTTAAAATGGAGATAAACTGCCCCCTTGCTCAGTTCAGCTTTCTTCGCAATGCTCTCAACCGTCACGGATTTGAAACCTTTCTCGAAGAAGAGCTTTCTGGCCGATTTGAGGATAACACCTTTTCTTACATTTTTTTCCCGTTTCCTTCTTCTTTCAAACATAAAAACCGATGATCCTCTCGTAAATCTTTAATATTAAAAAGTGCGGTTTTGCAGCTTCTTCAAGGGTCTTATCAAGTCATGAACCATGGTCATTATATGACCACTGGTCACATTTTTATACGATAATTTGGACGGCGTCAAGGAAAATTACGAAAATTGATTTTTAGGGACTATCTAAATGATAAAATATGCCGTATACGCGGCGATTGATTTTGTCATCTTTCGTAAGATGAATTTGATCTGATGGTTTCTTATCGCCCAGGAATTATGAATGTTTCCTTGCCGATATTATGATCAGCGAATCTTCACGGAATGAATATCTTCTAACAGTTTTTGCTTCAAATATTCCAATTCTTCCCTGGAGTACGTCAACTCATGAACGTAACGTTCATCAAGAGTCTTGGAAGCAACAAAGGTCTGCAATACATAAAGAGATGCATTTTTTATTAATTTCCCGATTTCCAGAATATCGTTTTTATCAAGCTGGGATTTCAGGACCGTTGTACGGAACTCGTATGGTATTCCCGATGCCATGATCAGGGACATGCTCTGTTGAATTTTATCTTCGTCAACCTGCGATTTTGTCAGCGCTTTATATTTTCTCAGAGGCCCCTTAACATCCATGGCAATATAATCGATAAGCTCCCTGTCAATAATATTTTTTATAATTTCCGGATTGGAACCGTTCGTATCGATTTTGACAGAATACCCGCTGTTTTTGATATGTTCTATGAATGTGATCACGTTCTTCTGAATGGTAGGCTCCCCTCCCGTGATGGACACAGCATCAAGCTTTCCTTTCCTTTTTTCAAGAAATGCAAACACTGCATCTTCAGATTGGCATTCACCGTAAAGCCCGGGATCCACCAGTTCCGGATTATGGCAATAGGGACACCTGAAGTTGCATCCCTGAGTGAATACTATGGCACATAGCTTTCCAGGATAATCAATTAAAGAAATTTTCTGCAGAGCACCTATCTTCATTTTTAAAAATTGAACACCCGTCTCATTCCGAATTCTTCCTGTTTTCCCTTATTCCATTGTTTAACGGGTCGTAAATAACCGACGACACGCGAATATATCTCGCATCCTTCTCCACAGGACGGACATTTTTCTATCTCGCCGCTTAAATATCCATGGGAAGGACAGACACTGAAAGTTGGTGTGAAGGTAATATACGGTAAAGAATATTTCGTGCAGATTTTTCTTATCAGGGTTTTTACATTGGCAGGGTCTTGAATTCTTTCACCTGCATAGGTGTGAAAAACGGTCCCTCCCGTATAACGGGTCTGAATGTCATTCTGAAGATCGAGCGCTTCAAAAATATCATCCGAATAATTGACGGGAAGTTGTGTGGAATTTGTGTAAAATGGATCCCTTTTATTACCATCGTCTCCATTATGGTTTGCAGAAATGATATCCGGGTATTTCACTTTATCCATTTTCGCAAGCCTGTAAGACGTACCTTCCGCCGGAGTGGATTCAAGGTTATAGTTGTTCCCCGTATTTTTTTGAAATTCGATTAATTTATGCCTCATAATGTCAAGAACTTTTTTCGTGTACTCCTGCCCCTCCGGTGTTGCTATATTTTTACCAAGGAAATTCATGCATGCTTCGTTCATACCAACAAGACCTATGGTAGAAAAATGATTTTTCCAGTATTCATTAAAGCGTTTCTTAACATTTCTGAGGTAATACTTTGTATAAGGATATAGATTCCCGTCTGTAAATTTTTCAAGCACCTTCCTTTTTGTTTCCAGACTGTCTCTTGCGATGATCATCAATTTTTCAAGACGTTCCATGAACTCATTCTCGTTATTTGAAAGATAACCAATCCTTGGCATGTTTATGGTAATCACGCCAATTGAGCCCGTCAGGGGATTGGATCCAAAAAGACCTCCTCCCCTTTTTTCTAATTCTCTATTATCAATACGTAATCTGCAGCACATACTGCGTGCATCTTCCGGGTTCATGTCCGAATTTATAAAATTTGAAAAATAGGGAACGCCATATTTTGCCGTCATTTCCCAAAGTCCATCGAGATTTTTATCATCCCAGTTAAAATCCTTCGTCATGTTGTAAGTCGGTATCGGGAAAGTAAACACCCTTCCCTTTGCATCTCCGTCAGCCATCACTTGAAGGAAGGCCTTATTAAAAAGATTCATTTCTTCCTGAAATTCTCCGTATGTCTGTTTCTGTGGTTCGCCGCCTATAATGACGTGCTGGTCCGCATAGTATTTCGGCACTGTCACATCCAATGTCACATTTGTAAAAGGCGTCTGAAAACCGACACGGGTGGGAACATTGATATTAAATATGAATTCCTGGAGGGCCTGTTTGATTTCATTGAAACCGAGCCTGTCATGTCTGATGAATGGAGCCAGAAGGGTATCGAAATTTGAAAAAGCCTGCGCTCCTGCGGCCTCGCCCTGAAGGGTATAAAAGAAATTCACAACCTGACCGAGAGCGCTGCGCAGATGCCTTGCGGGCTTGCTTTCTACTTTGCCGGACACTCCCTTGAAGCCTTCCATAAGAAGATCATAGAGGTCCCATCCAACGCAATAGACGGAGAGAAGACTTAAATCATGAATGTGGAAGTCTCCATCCGTATGAGCTTTTCTAATTTCGGGTGAATAGACTTCATTTAACCAGTAGACCTTGCTTACCTCCGATGATATGTAGTTGTTCAACCCTTGGAGGGAATAGTCCATATTGCTGTTTTCATTTATTTTCCAGTCTTTCTTCTTGAGGTATTGATCAACCAGGTCAACCTCCATCTTATTCGTGATTTCTCTCAATCTTGCGTGCTGATCTCTATAGATGATATATGCTTTGGCGGTTCGGCGATATGGAGAAGATAAAAGCACTTCTTCAACGATATCCTGGATTTCTTCAACCGTCAGAATTTTTCCGTCGAAAAGTTTTTCCGATAAATTCAGAACCTTTATGGTGAGCATCCTTGCCGTTGTCATATCAAATTCGGCCGTTGCCGCACCGGCCTTCGCAATTGCACTGGTAATCTTCTCAGCATTAAATTTTACCAGACGGCCGTCCCTTTTCTTGATCTTCCCATGCATATGAACTTCCCCTCCCCTTTTATTAATGTGAATAATCCTCCCGCCGCTTAAATGTTACGCAACATATTGGGGTAGGCACTATTAATACTACTACATATTGACATTATCAAGCAATATTTTAAATTATTCTCAGTTACTCAATAGTAGGAGATTCCTCATGAGCAAAGAAGTAGTTTGAATTGATTTTTTTTATACAGTTTTATATTGTAAGGCGCTGTTTCAGAAGGACAGG
>JBAWYD010000139.1:0-5554 GCA_037143735.1 Deltaproteobacteria bacterium | reverse complement strand
CTTGCGGGGATATTTCTGTTTACGGGCTACGCCTGGCCGGCGAGTCAGAAACCCCATGATTTTGTGGACGTCGAAAAAGCCATTTCCTCGGCTGTATTCGATATCCGGTACTTCGGCCCCCATAATTTTGTCGGTGTGAAGGTTGACGGGTATAACACCGGGGCATGCCTTCTGACAAAAAAGGCGGCCGACGCCATCAAAAAGGTCCAGGCGGAGTTGAGGACGTTTTCGCTGTCATTGAAAATCTATGACTGTTACCGGCCGCAACGGGCTGTGAATCATTTTGTAAGATGGGCAAGTGATGTCAACGATACAAAAACGAAATCGGAGTTTTATCCCACCATTGACAAGCGGAATCTCTTCCGGGACGGTTACATTGCAGAAAAATCGAGCCATTCAAGGGGCAGCACCGTCGATCTGACCATCGTTCCCGTTCCAACGCCGGTGCAGGAAATCTACAGCCCCGGCCAGCCCCTGCACGCATGCTACTTGCCAAGGGAAAAACGTTTCAAGGACAACAGCATCGATATGGGAACCGGTTTCGATTGTTTCCACGAACATTCCCACCCGGACAACCTGAAGGTGGGCATGCATCAGCGTATCAACCGGTTGCTCCTGAAGACCCTTATGGATAAATACGGATTTAATCATTACGACCAGGAATGGTGGCATTTCACCTTGAGGAATGAACCATATCCGGACACGTATTTTGATTTCCCCGTGGAGTGACGCCGCCTTTCGGCGAATCCACATCTTGTGGTCATTTCTCTGATGATGCCTTCTTTTTCTTTTTTTCCTTGCCCTCTGCGGGGGCTTCCTTCGGCTCCTTGCCCTTACCGCCTTTTTTATCTTTCGGGGGAGCAGCCGCCTTTTCCGCCTTCATTTTCGCCAGTTCTTCCGTCTTCTTTTCGGTGTCGGCAATGGCATTCAGCCTAACATTGATGGCCCTGATATTTGCCCGCAATTTTTTAACGAGAGGATCTTTATTAATCTCAGGAGATTCGATTCCCTTTTTTGACAGAAAAGACAGGCGTTCTTCCAGCTTTCGTTCGAAAGATCCCTTTTGTCCCGTTTGCGTCTGCTTCTGATTTGATCCCATTTTTACCCCTTTCCGATATTATTATTTTCTCCGGCAGCTCATAGACGACCTATTGCTTTCTCCTCCCTGCCGGGGAGATGAATATTCAGGATATGTTTATCAGGAATTGCATCGAAAAGCCATAATATTCCAAACGATCATGATTGATGAATTCGTTTACCGTCGCTTCCCGTCATTGCGAGGCGCTGCACGCTGCAGTAATCTCCATAATATTCGAAAGCTTATGATGCTTCTGCACTACCTTCGCCCGGACATGGAACACTAAAAGGAGGCGATTGACATTTGCCCGCCCATGGTTTATTAGTATTTCCCTCAAATGAAAATCAGAGGTTTTAGTGAACGTTATGAAGAAAAAGGATTACTTAAAAACACCCATCGAGCATATTGATTTTAAAACATTCAATGCTGTGGGAATCATTGACGCCATGAAAGGAATGTCCTTCACGGCGAGGGACCTGGGCGCGGCATCGGATATGTATGACAGAATGCTTGCCGATAAGGACTGCGCGATCATTCTCACCATAGCCGGCAGCACAAGCGCGGGCGGCTGCATGCAGATCTATGCGGACCTCGTAAAAAACAACATGGTGGACGCCATTGTGGCTACCGGTGCCGCCATCGTTGACATGGACTTCTTCGAGGCCCTGGGTTTCAGGCACTACCGGGGAACCCCGTACGTGGATGATCAGGAGCTGAGGCGATTATACATCGACAGGATTTATGACACGTTTATCGATGAGGAAGAACTCCAGAGCTGCGATAAAACGGTAAAAGGTATCGCCGATGCCATGCCCCCGGGAACTTACTCTTCGCGGGAATTCACCCGGGAAATGGGGCGATACCTGACGACTCATGCCGTGAAAAAGGATTCCCTTGTGCAGGCGGCATACGAACATGACGTTCCGATTTTCTGCCCCGCCTTTTCCGACAGCAGCGCCGGATTCGGCCTCGTGCTGCACCAGCACGAAAGGCCGGAGGGCCATGTCTCCATCGATTCCGTAAAAGATTTCCGGGAACTGACGATGATCAAGATCAAAGCGGAAACGACGGGGCTCCTGATCGTCGGCGGCGGCGTGCCGAAAAACTTTGCCCAGGATACGGTCATCTGCGCCGAAATTCTGGGAAATGACGTCCCTATGCACAAATACGCCGTGCAGATCACCGTGGCAGACGTGCGGGATGGGGCATGCTCGAGTTCTACCCTGAAGGAGGCGACGTCCTGGGGAAAAGTGGACATGGCCTGCGAGCAGATGGTCTATGCCGAAGCAACCTCCGTATTGCCCCTTCTTGCAAGTTACGCTTACCACAGGGGAAACTGGAAGACGCGAAAGAAACGGCAGTTTGCCGGGATGTTCTGAGAAACCCCAAAAGCTGAAAAAAGAGACAGGCTGCTTTTAAGAGGTTCATAAAAAAGCAGCCTGTCTCTTTTTTCTGGGATGAGGTCTATCACATTAAAGTCTTAACTAACCGGCACTATTTGTTTTTTAAGAATAAGGCTTTTAGGCATACCCCCAAAAGTACCCCCAAAACAACAACCTTTCATGAATAAATAAAACCCATGACTTCTATGTCGGTTCTTTTAATTTCCATAATGTGCCTCAGCTGTGCACCTCGGAAACGGCCCGCTGCAAGGCGTCTTTGATGAAAGCATTCAGCGTTTTCCCCTCATCAATGGCATGGGCAACAAGCTTTTGGTGAAGATCGGGATCGAGACGGACATTGAATGTGCCTTTAAAAGGTTTTTCGGGTTCCCTGCCCTCCTCGGTGCACATATCGAGGTAATCGTCAACCCCATCCTGGAAATCCTTCACGAGATCGTCAACAGTCTTTCCCTCATAGGCGATATGGGCCTTTTTCATCCCCATGACGCGACCGTAGAAAAGCATATCATCTTGATCAAATTGAACATTCCCGGTGTACCCTTTATGCTGTAAAATGTTCTTCATGGTGCAACTCCTATGTCTGTCAAAAATCCCCGTATCGTCTCTGCCGCGCCTTTCGCTATGACCTTTCCCGGATGCGGTGCATGAACATGAAGACTGTAATCACGGCACCTGAACCTTACACGGGACCCCTTGCCATCTTTTTTGATGGCGCCGATCGCCAGAAGCAGCGAAACGGTTTCCTGCCAAGAAATATCTGATCTTGTCGGCTTCTCAAAGATCATGGCCAAGGTCTTTTTCTGTTTCGTGTTCATGGATCTCTTATGCCAGAAAGCATTAAAAAATGCAAACTGATTTATAGTTGCATATTTTTCTTTACAACACCACAAAAGGGCGGATGCTCTCACACCCGTCCATTTGACAATATCGAAGCCACAACCGACATAACGCTTGATTGTCCGTAAACGCCACTATTGAAAGCCGTAAGCATGTCTTCAAGGGTTTCCGGTTTTTTGTTAACTCCCACCTTTTCTTCAAGTTTTGTGATTCGCCCTTCAACATTCATCCTGCATCCTCCTATCTTTCTCTTGTAATATTCAAAACAATGTATAATATGCCTATGAAGAAATTGTCGCTCGTCACAATCGCCCTAACCTTCCTTTTCGGCTGTGCAGCTAATAAGAAGTTCATTACCGATTATCCATCTGAGGACACCAAAGACCAATTTACAAAAATCTATGAATGCATGAGGCTTGGTGAAGATGGTATTATCCCACGTCTTTTTATCGCCAGAATCAAAGGAATAAACGCATGGATTGACAACGATAACAGGGTTTATCTTACGCCAGGTCTCTATAATTATGACGATGATACCCTTAAATTTATTATGGCCCATGAGCTCTCTCATGCAAAGTTGAAGCATATCCGAAACAGGCAGGCCGTTAGTTACGCCACTACCGGAGTAATGATAGCCGCTGGTTTCGTTGTCCCCGGCGCCGGTTGGCTTAATCATGCCGTTAATCCTGCCGTGACAAATAATTTCAGCAAGTTCCAGGAGTACGACGCTGACCGTCTTGCTTCTGAAACTCTTGTCAAATGTTTTGATATTTCTGTTGAAAAACAAATTCATATTCTTGAATCTCTCAAAAAAGATACTACCGATGCCGGTGGTTTTTGGGATCGACACCCGTCATGGAATGACCGCATCGAGAACATCAGAGGTATGCAAAACCTCAACAAATAATTTCCCGCCTGTGTTCTGTCTGCATCCGTTAATTTCAAGCCCTGCCCGGATCGCCCACATCAAGGCTCCTTTGTTCTTATTACTGATTGCTCCCATGATGAAGGGAAACCCCAACCCTTGAGCGGCAAGTTTAGAAGTTGGGAACGTCCCCCGGACAGGGGCAGTCGGAGATTTTTCATACTGCCAGGTGTGGCTGCCATATCCATCGTACAGGTTGCCGACCATATCCGCATCGTGTCAGGCCCAGCTTATGGTTCCTTTACTCCGCTACGGCTTCCTACGATGGCCCAGGTTGAACGATCCGCCGTCGGTCTGATCTTTTTCTTCCTCCACCTGTTCTTGATTTGTTCGGAGATCCGTTCCCCTGTCAGCGGACATGCAATACTATTGAGAATAGTTTATCCTGCCACACTACGTTCAGCCCCGGATTATTCTTGTTTTTTATCTATTTTTTGATTTTTTCTTCAACAAGCGACAGGATTTTTGATGCGGAAAGATTGAACGCTTTTGCGAGTTGAAATATTGTGATCAATGAAGGTTGCTTATGACCGCATTCCAGGAGTGAAATGAAGCTGCGGTCGAGATTGCTTGCCTCAGCAAGTTTTTCTTGAGAGATTTTTTGATCCTTTCTGAGTTCTCTGATGACTTCTCCAAATGCCTCTTCGATCGTCAAGTTCGCCTCCTGTAATGGGAACTTAACAGAAGCGAGAGGGATATGCCGTTGACTATTGACAACAATATGTCTATAATGTAACAGATCCATATCCATTGATTGATTCACGGTGATCTTAAAAAATAGAAATCCTAAACCCTTAACTTATTTGAGGGCTGTTATGGCTGATTACAGGAATCCCGTTGCTCAAGAGAGTGCGGGGTTTTGTGTTTGTAAGCTCTGAATGACAACCAGACGGAAAAAAATAAAGTTACCTGTTTTGATTGTGGCTTGACCTTGACGACCTGCATGTCGGACAGAGGAATAATTCGTTTTGGCATGGGGCGATTTCCTCCATTTTTGGTATATGGTGTTTTGTTTGGGTATAGGCATACCCGGATCGTATACCCAAATTCATCGGATTTTGATGGACTCTATAACACGTCTTTGGACGAATGACAGTAAGAAACCCGCTATTTCTAACGGGTTTCTTACTTCTTTGGACTCTATCGGATTATATCTTGGTGGAGATGAGGGGGATCGAACCCCTGGCCTCGGCATTGCGAACGCCGCGCTCTCCCAGCTGAGCTACATCCCCGTTTTTACGTTCTGCGGCGGAAGCATAAACGATGCGGTGCACGGATGTCAAGAATTTGTTGGAAATGTTTCTCAACCCT
>JBAWYD010000138.1:0-5711 GCA_037143735.1 Deltaproteobacteria bacterium | reverse complement strand
CGGCCGGTACAGTGGCAGGGGATAAGATAGTCCGGATCAATCTTTTTCAGTTCCTCGATCGTCCGGCCGATGATCCCTTCGAAGAGCTTGCCGGAGAGATGAAAGCCCCCCATGATGACGTGAACTTTATCGATCCCCGTGACCTCCCGGGCATACTGCACCGTATTCACGATGCCCGCGTGGGCGCAACCCGAGAGAACGACCAAGCCCTTGTCCTTCAGATGCATGACGATGGATGTGTCGTCTTCGATGGGATCCCACTTTTCATGACCGTCTTCCACATAATGGGCGATGGGGAAGCCTTTCTCAAAATCAGTTTTACGCGGTATCTCACCGAGGTACAACACCGCGCCTTCTAAAAGTGGACAGGGCGTGGTGGATTCCACAAGATTCAGACCTGACGCGGCGATCTGTTCCCGGCCTAAAGGGGAAAAGGAGATTTTCGTGTCGCCGGGCATCTTCAGATAACGGGGGAAGCGGAAAACCACCGGATGGACAACAAAGGGAATGTTCCGCGCCCCGATCATCGCCGCCAGCTTTTCAAATCCCCCGGTATGGTCGTTGTGTCCGTGGGAGAGTACCACAGCGTCCACCCGGGATAAATCGGCGCCCAATATCCCGGCATTGTACGCAGCCCCCTCCTCGGAAAATCCGAAATCAAACAGGAGGGTTCCGGTCTTTCCTTTCTGCGTCGCCCGGACGACAGCGGAAAAGCCGTGCTCCGAAAGGACGGACTGGCGGAAATATCCGTCCTTCAGGGGAATCGCCCGGGTTACAATGGCATTGTTGTCCATCGCTGTTATCTCGATATAGTTGTCCTGAAGGGTGAGAATTTCTATTCTGTCTAAAGGTTTCAATTTTAGATTGGCCATTGTCTTATCCTCCTTTTTGAATGATGAACATCAGAGATCCGCTTTTTTAAGGTCTTGGTTTCATTCCCAAAAGGGGTTGGACAGCCTTGTTAAAAGCCTGGGCAGCCTTCGTTTCTCCGTAATGATAAATAAAGGGCTTCCCGCTGTCAGAGGCCTCCACGATCAGCGGTTCTATAGGAATTCTGCCGAGAAATGGAACCCCCATCTCTGCGGCCATTTTTTCGCCGCCACCTCTCTTGAAAACATCAATGACCTGTTCACAATGGGGGCAGACCAGTCCACTCATATTTTCTATCACTCCCAGAACGGGAAGTTTGAGCTGTCTGCAGAAATCAATGGATTTTCTCACGTCAATCAGGGACAGATCCTGGGGGGTGGTTACAATAATGGCCCCGTCGGCCTCGGGGATCATCTGGGCTACGGACAGGGGTTCATCTCCCGTGCCCGGAGGAAAGTCGATAATGAGGTAATCCAGCTCTCCCCAATTCACCTCGGCTAAAAGCTGTTTTATGACACTTATCTTCATTGGGCCTCTCCAGATTACGGCCTTGTCCTGCTCCTGCATGAAAAACCCTATGGAGATTACTTTGACTCCTTCCACAAAAGCGATGGGCTCAATTCCGTTTTCACCGGCTTTCAGGAATTTTCCGTTGAGATGAAGAAGCGTGGGTATGCTGGGGCCATGAAAATCCGCATCCAGAATGCCCACTTTTTTCCCTTCGATGGCCAAGGCAACGGCGATATTAACCGCAACAGTGCTCTTGCCGACGCCCCCTTTGCCGGAGAGGACCATGATTTTGTGTTTAATCTGTGACATACGATCCTGAAGGGCCATGTCTTCAGCAAAGGCTCTCAATTTTTCATCGGTAACCTTCTTTTCTTCTTTATTTTCTTGTTGTTTTCCAGCATTATTCTGTTTCATACAATCCATTCTTTTCTCCCTTTTAAACGATATTCGCTTTTCTTGAATCGTTCACCATCGATTCGATCTTGTTCCATACAGAGACGATTTCTTTTTTTTTATTGCGGAATGTACAGATGTGTTCCTTGTGTGTCAAGGTGAGATTCGCCCGCTCCGCGGTTACATTACCTTGACACCCGGGTTCATTTTTTCTATACAGACACCTATACGTGAAATAAAACAAAACTATCATAAGGGAGGAAACAGAACCATGCTACAAGACGGTGAAAAAGGAGTCATTATCCAGCGCGACAAACAAACCTATGCAGTTGCGCCTCATATTCCCTGCGGCGTTGTCAGCCCCGGCACGCTTCGCAAATTGGCCGATGTGGCCGAAAAATACAATGCGGCGGCACTGAAAATCACCAGCGCGGCGCGTATCGCCATGGTGGGATTGAAAGAGGAAGACGTGGACAATGTCTGGGCCGACCTCGGCATGGCCCCCGGTGCAGCCATCGGACTGTGTGTGAGAAGCGTCAAGGCCTGTCCCGGAACCGCCTTCTGCAAACGCGGTCAACAGGACAGCCTCAGCCTGGGTTTCAAGCTGGATGAAACCTATCACGGCATGGAGGTGCCGGGCAAATTGAAGTTAGGCGTCAGCGGCTGCGTCAACCAGTGCGCCGAAACGTGCATCAAGGATATCGGTCTCGTGGGATTCCCCAAGGGCTGGAGAATGCTTGTCGGCGGCAACGGGGGTGCCAGACCCAGACTGTCCCAGGAAATCGCCAGAGATCTTACAGCCGAACAAGCCATGATTCTTATAGACAAGATCATCGCATTCTATAAATCGAACGCCGCTCCCCGCCAGAGAATGGGAGAGATGATCGACAAAATGGGGTTCGAAATGTTCTCGAAATCCGTCCTTGCATAGTTGATGTATGGAACTTCGGGATAAGTTAACCGTTTTACAGAATCGTCTCCGGCAGATGGAAAGAGTTGCCGTGGCCTATTCAGGAGGGGTTGACAGCACTTTCCTTCTGAACGTAGCCCATGATGTGCTGCAAGAAAACGTTATCGCCGTGACGGCCCGGTCGTCTGCATTCCCCGAAAGAGAGTTCCGGGAAGCGGTTACTTTCGCACAGAAGGAGGGCATCAGGCACGTTGTGATTACTTCGGAAGAGCTCGAAATCGAAGGTTTTTCGGACAACCCTGTCAACAGGTGTTATCTATGCAAGAAAAGCCTGTTTTCCAAGATATGGGACGTTGCCCGCAAAAGCGGCATCAATTATGTGCTTGACGGAAGCAACATGGACGACACCGGCGATTACCGACCCGGAATGCAGGCTCTGACCGAGCTGGGCGTTATCAGCCCTTTGAAGGAAGCCTGCATGAGGAAAGATGACATCAGGCACTTATCCAGGGAAATGTCCCTGCCCACCTGGGATAAACCGGCGTTCGCGTGCCTGTCTTCGCGGTTCCCTTATGGGCACAAAATAACAAAGGAACGACTTCAAGCCGTGGATGAGGCGGAGCAGTTTCTGATCGATTCAGGCTTCAAACAGGTGAGGGTCCGTCATCATGGCGATACGGCGCGAATAGAAGTGTCTACCCATGAACGGAGCAGGTTTTTTGATACTGCGCTGATGGATAAGGTTTACGAAACGTTCAAGCGGCTCGGATTTGTATATGTAACCCTTGACCTCAAGGGTTACAGGACGGGAAGCATGAATGAGGTTGTAAACACGCTTAAGGATTAGCGTAGCCTGTTGATCATGCTTGCCATGTATCCCGCTCCGAAACCGTTGTCGATGTTCACCACACAGACACCGGCGGCGCAACTGTTGAGCATGGTCAACAGGGCAGCGAGTCCCTGGAAACTCGCACCGTAACCGACGCTGGTTGGAACGGCAATAACCGGTTTATCCACAAGACCGCCGACAATGCTGGGAAGAGCCCCTTCCATTCCGGCAACAACGATGATCACCCTTGCACCCCTGATGACATCCAGCTTGTCGAAAAGCCGGTGAATCCCTGCCACGCCTACATCGACGATTGTTTGAACGCGATTGCCACAAAACTCCGCCGTGACGACCGCTTCCTCAGCGATGGGAAGATCGGATGTTCCAGCGGTTACAACGGCGATATAGCCGTCCGGCGTCACGATCTCGTTTCTCCTGATAGTGACGGCTCTGGCCAGTGAATGATAGACGGCATCCGGGCAGATTTTCCGGATTTCAGAAAACACATCTTCGCTTGCCTTTGTCGCCAGGATATTCGTATGTCTCTCCACCATGGCCTGAACGATGGTTTTTATCTGCTCCATCGTTTTACCGGGGCTGTAAATAACTTCCGGGTAGCCGACCCGAAGCTCCCGGTGGGTATCAATCTTGGCACACCCCACGTCCACATAGGACAGGTCTCTTATCCGGGCGACGCCCTCCTCTATACTGATTTTTTTCTCCAGGATATTCTCAAGCAGTCCCTTCAGTGAATCGGCATTCATCAGACATCTCCTGCTTTCAGACTGTCATATATCTCTTTCACGCTCACGCCCTTTTCCTTAGCCAGTCTTTTACAATCCTCATATTCCGGCTTGGATTTGATTTTACGGCCCCTGAAGTAGGCATTCTTGATGGAAATGTCACCGTATTTCGTCGACACCGCTGAGACGTCCCTTTTCAACATGGTTTTAGATATGTTATGAGATCGCACTCCAAAGGTTGAGGAATGAAGCCACAGAACCTCTTCAACGGCTTTCCTTGCCCCGGTGTCGCAAAGGATGCTGATTTTCACGGCCGGCCGCGATTTTTTCATAATGACAGGGGTGAGAAAAACATCATACGCCCCCTTTTCAAAAAGTAACGCCATTATATAATCATACATTTCCGGATTCATGTCGTCGATATTGCATTCCACCAAAACCGCTTCCTGCGTTTCAACATCATCGGAGATCGCTTCCTCCCGCATCTCTCCGAGAAAGACCCGCAAGACGTTCGGAATATCCGTATCTCTCTTGCCGATGCCGTAACCGACTTTACACGGCGTAAATTCGACGTGCTCCATGAAGGCATCTACCGTGGCCGCCAGGATGGCCGCCCCTGTGGGTGTCGTCGTTTCAAAGGGCACGAGGCCTGTTCTGATCGGGATTTCCATAAGGATTTCTGCTGTCGCAGGCGCAGGGACGGGCAAAATCCCATGTGCGCATGTGACAAACCCGCCTCCAACCTGGACGGGTGAAGAAAAAACCCTGTCAACCTTTAAATAATCCAGACAGACAGCCGCCCCGACGACATCAAGAATGGAATCGACGGCCCCGATCTCATGAAAATGAACGTCATCTATCCCGCGTCCATGAATCTTTGCCTCCGCCTGTGCGATCTGCCTGAATATGTTGAGGCTTATGGTTTTCACCTTTTCAGACAGGGAGCTTTCTTCGATCAGCCCTGAAATGTCCCTGAATGTTCTATGATGTCCCGACGGCACGTCCGACCGGGCATCTTGAGGAGACACAACGATATTGACTCTAATGCCGCCGATGCCCTTGCGCTGATCCCTGCTGATCCTGATCTCATATGGATCTATCGGTATTTTCGACAATTCTTCTACCAGCCGGTCTTGATCGACGCCGAGATCGATCATGGCGCCAAGATTCATATCGCCGCTGATGCCCGAAAAACAGTCATAATATAATATCTTCAAAGTCTCTATCACCCGGAGAAGGATTTAAAAAATATTCACACAATGTGTCCATATATAACATATATTTTCAATAAAACGATAAAAAAGGAACCTCTCGCAGTCGTTCTGGATCATATGAGTCTCCTTATAGTTTGGAATGCCGAGCTGTTCTGTGATAGTATCCAATTGTATCGGGTATCGGGTCTCGCCTCTTTTTTACGAAAAAATATCTTGACAAGTTCCTCCCCATGCAACATTGT
>JBAWYD010000137.1:0-5757 GCA_037143735.1 Deltaproteobacteria bacterium | reverse complement strand
CAATGTGGGAACGGGGCGTCAGGGAAATCCCTTCATTTCTCTATTTAGCACTTGAGCGCTTAGAGGGCAAAGGGGATGCACTGAAACCCAAAACAAAGCGCAGAAGATTAAGGGGATGTGAGTAAATGAATTTTTTTAAAAGAATCAACAGAACTTTGGATTTTGTCTTGACTGACAATGTTATAAAAATCCTATTTTGCCTCACTTTACTCATGATACCGGTGCTTTTGTTTTATGGTAATTTTTATTACCTGATATTGCTCTGGCCGATTTTAGAATTTCTGGATTATCGTAAGTCAAAACGTAAAGGGAAAAATGAAGCGGAGGAATGGAAATGGTGATGATCGTCTCCTTCCAGCAAAGCAAGTATAGCTGTATTCATTCGAAACCACAAAGATGCTTGACTTTTTCTAACCCTAACGCCATATTTAAGCCGGTAAGCGACAAATAGACGATAATTTGTTTGTGATAAGCAAGGAGAATCTTATGAGAATCGCTGTAACAGACCAAGGGGTGGTCATTCCGAGAGATTGGTTTCCCGATGTTAAAGAGGTTGATGTTGAGAAGACAAGAGATGCCGTTGTTGTTAGGCCCCATATTGCCCGTGATCCCATTCTGGAACTGGGAAAGAATCCTGTCGATTGTGGCATTTCTGATGGGTCGGAGCAGCATGATCGCTACCTTTCCGGGGGAAATTCATGAGAAGTATCTTCATCGATACCGGTTTTATTATTGCTCTGGAATCGGCGACAGATCAAAACCACGAAAAGGCTTCACAACTATGGAATGAGCTTCTGAAAGACTTACCGGTGATGGTTACAACAACATATGTCATTGACGAGATCGTCACCTTCTTCAGCAGCCGCAGCCGGCATGCCAAGGCGGTAGAGATTGGCAACAGATTGATGAACAGCCGTTCGGTTCAAGTTATTCACGTTGATAAAGGGCTGTTTGAAAAAGGCTGGCATTATTTTCAGCAGCATGACGACAAGACCTATTCAATGACGGACTGTATTTCCTTTATGGTGATGAAAGACGAGGGAAACGAGTCGGCTTTGTCTTTCGATAAACACTTCACACAGGCAGGATTCAAATTACTTCCCTGATTAGTTCCCATTTTTGACGGAATCACTATTTCACACTCAAAATCTTGGAGAAGGTCTCCGACATGAGGGGGAGGAATGGAAATGGTGATGATCCATGAGCGGGGCGCTGGAGTATCAATATCGTGAAAGTGGTCGGGAAAGTTATCAGTGCTTTGCCATGAGGTGGAGAATGGACTTTTCCAGGCCGTCCAGGGTCAGTTCGAACATGGGGAAGACCTGACGGACAATGCCGATGGTCCAGGTCATCTCCCATTCGTTCTGGGGGACGGGATTGAGCCAGACGGCGTGACGGAAGGTCTGGGCAAGAAATTTCAGACGATCGATGCTTGCCCCGGTTGGCTTCTGATCGAAATAGATGGCGCCGTTGCCGTGTATAAGCTCATAGGGGGCCATGCTGGCGTCTCCGACCATGATCAGCCTCGTTTCCGGATCTTTTCTGATAAACTCTTCAAGGGGTTCGGGCTTGTGATACCGCTGGGGGTCCGCCCAGACGCGGTTGTAGATCGTGTTGTGGAAAAAATAGATCTTGAGATCCTTGAACTGGGACCGGGCGTAATGGAACAGCGTCTGGACGATTTCCACATAGGGTTCCATGGACCAGCCGCCGTTGTCGATCAGGAGGATAATCTTCATGCGGTCCTTCAGACGGCGGTCGAAGACAATTTCGATCTCCCCGGCGTTGCGCATGGTCTGATAGATGGTTTTATCGACATTGACGGTGTCCTTGGGCCCGGTGGGCGTCATCCGCCGGAGCCTCTTCAGGGCTTCTCCCATCTGAAACTCTGTGAGGGGCCCCTCTTGGGAATAATCCCGGTAGCGCCTTTCCATGGCTACCTTGACGGCGGATTTGTTCCGGGACTGTCCGCCCACGCGCATCCCCCCGGGATGATAGCCTGAATGGCCGACGGGCGACGTTCCCCGCGTGCCGATCCATTTGTTGCCCCCGTGGTGGGCCTCCGTCTGTTCCTTCAGGCGGTCGAGAAAATACTGGATCAACTCCTCCGGCGTCATTTTCTGCAATGTGGCCTCATCCACACCCAGTGCCCTGGCCATATCCCCCGGATTTTTCAGCCATTGGTCGAGCATGGCCCGTGCGATTTCCGTCAATTCGACGGCTGTGGGGTCATGAAACTCCACCCCCTTGAAATGATGGGCAAAGATCTGATCGTAGCTGTCGAAATACCTTTCACTTTTGACAAGAATAGCTCGCGCCGCCGTATAGAAGTCTTCCACGGACTGGACCAGTCCCAGGCTGAGGGCCTTGTGGAGCCTCAGAAACGAGGTCGGTGTGACCGGAATTCCCCGGTCCCGGAGGGTATAGAAAAAATCAACAAACATTAAAACGCGCTCCTGCCAAACTGCTGCGCCGCCTGGATGAGGTCGGCGCTTTTCTTGAAGAGGATGCCGAG
Source organism: Deltaproteobacteria bacterium (assembly GCA_037143735.1). Classification (GTDB taxonomy): domain Bacteria; phylum Desulfobacterota; class Syntrophia; order Syntrophales; family UBA2185; genus JAPLJQ01. Next base: position 3,242 of record JBAWYD010000137.1, on the reverse strand, counting down.
GTAGGGAATCTTGCCCTGTTGCAGGACCTTGGGCCGAAAATCGGGGTCGTTCTTCAAGGCCCGGAGCCAGTTGATCAACTCCCGGGTCGCCGGTTTCTTCTCGATCCCCCGCAGTTCCCGGATGCGGTAGAAGGCGCTAACGGAGGCCCCCACGAGTTCCTCGTCTATGTCGGGAAAATGGACGTTGATGATCAGGCGCATCATTTCCTGATCGGGGAAGGCGATGTGGTGGAAGTTGCAGCGTCCCAGGAAGGGATCGGAGAGATCCTTTTTCGCGTTCGAGGTGATGATGATTACCGGTCGGTGTTTGGCCGTGACGGTCTTGTCGATCTCGATGATGTCAAATTGCATCTGATCGAGGACATCCAGCATGTCGTCCTGAAAGTCTGTGTCGGCCTTGTCGATTTCGTCGATCAAAAGGACGGTCCGGACATCGGAAACAAAGGCCTGACCGATTTTTCCCATGCGGATGTAGGCCTCGATATCGCTGACATCCCGCTTGGAATCGCCGAAACGGCTGTCATTGAGGCGGGTAAGTGTGTCGTACTGATAGAGGGCATCCACGAGTTTCATGCTCGATTTAACATTCAAGGTGATGAGGGGCATGTTCATGCTTTCCGTGATGGCATGGGCCAGCATGGTCTTGCCCGTGCCCGGCTCCCCCTTGAGCAGGAGAGGCATTTCCAGGGCCATGGAAACATTGACGATTTTTGCCAATTCATCATCGAGAACATAGCGGGAAGCCCCGCGAAACGACGTAGACTCTGCTGTTTTGGTCATAATAGATTTACTCCTCACAATCTTTGTGCCCTTTTTTAATCAATCTCCCTGATAAATGCCACTGCTTTTTTTAGGCAGCGGACCCTTAATTTTCCAAAGTGGGAGAGAATAACCTTTGAGCAACCAAATAAAACAAAAGGCTGCAAGCCTGAAAAGTCGCAACCTCCTGTTTTTATAATGGTGCCTAGGGCCGGAATCGAACCGGCACGATACCAGGTATCGAGGGATTTTAAGTCCCTTGCGTCTACCAGTTCCGCCACCCAGGCAAATTTGATGTACCGGTCATATATTATTTTTAAAAATCGGTGTCAAGAATTTAGAGCGGCTATCTGAATATCCCTTGATGATCCTCCGTTTACTATGATAAGAATTCGCCGCCTGGAAGTACAATTCGTTGGAGCGTGATGGATCGTATGAAAGAAGTGGATATTGTCATCTCTGGTGGTCGAATCCTTACGATGGACGAGAAGGATACCAAGATTCAAAAGGGGTCCCTTGTCATCAGCGGAGATACCATCGTCGCCGTTGGAAATGAAGAAGACATAGAGAAGGAATATTATGGAAAGCAGAGGATAGAGGCAAAAGATTCTCTGGTTATGCCGGGGCTGATTAATGCACATACCCATGCGGCCATGACCTGTTTCCGGGGGCTTGCCGATGATATGGATCTGATGGACTGGCTGAGTAATTATATATTCCCCGCAGAAGCAAAAAATGTCGATCCGGAACTCGCTTACTGGGGCAGTCTTCTGGCATGCGCGGAGATGATAAAATCCGGAACGACTACCTTCTGTGACATGTACATCTTTGAAGATGAAACGGCGCAGGCGGCTAAATCAGCAGGAATGCGCTGTTTGTTGGGGGAGGTTCTTTTTGACTTTCCCTCGCCGAATTTTCAAACGCCTCAAGAGGGGCTGGACTATACGGAGAGGCTGATCAAGAAGTGGGCCGACGATCCCCTTGTCAGCATCGTTGTGGAACCCCATTCCCTCTACACCTGCTCCCCCACCCTTCTCAAAGACGCCAAGGCTTTGGCGGACCGATACGACGTCCCCTTGGCCACCCATTTTCTTGAAAACATGACTGAAGCGGGTCTGATTCAGGAAAAGCTGGGACTGAAGGCGTCGGATTTCCTGAAAGAGATCGGATATCTGAATGAACGTTTCTTTGTTTTTCATGGAGTTTACATGCAGGAAGATGATTTCCGTCTTTTCGCCGACCATGGCTGCAAGGTCGTTCATAATCCGGAGAGCAATATGAAGCTTGCCTCCGGTGTTGCCCCCATCTCCGAGATGATCAATGCCGGGATCACCGTGGGCTTGGGAACGGACGGATGCGCCAGCAACAACAATCTCGATATGTTTCAGGAAATGGATACGGCAGCCAAGCTGGAAAAATCGGCGCGTCTGGACCCGACGGTTATGTCCGCCCGTACCGTCCTGCATATGGCCACATCCAGTGGAGCCAAGGTGCTGGGGCTTGACAGGCTTGTCGGCACCCTTGAGCCGGGCAAGAAAGCGGATATCGTCATCGTCGATATGAACAAACCCCATCTTACTCCTCTTTACAATGAATACTCCCATCTGGTCTATGCAGTGAACGGCGCCGATGCAGACACGGTCCTTATCAATGGACGGATCGTGATGCAGAATCGCAGGCTTCTAACAATCAATGAAGGGGAAGCCATGCAAAGGGTGAATCAGATTGCCGTGCGCGTCCGAAAGAGCTTTGAGTCCTGAAGCAACGATGAAGAATTCAGAATACGACATTCTTATTACCGGAGGCATCCTCCTCACCATGTCAGGCGACGGGAAGGACATTATGGAGAACCCGGTGATCGGTATCCGAAATGGAAGCATTGCCCTGATCGAGAAGCGCAAAGCCGATGCTGATCATTCATACAGGGCAAAAGAGATTCTGGACGCCTCGGGTTCTCTCATCATGCCCGGCCTGATCAATACCCACACCCATCTGCCCATGGTGTGCTTCCGGGGTATGGCGGATGATCTCCCTCTGATGGATTGGCTTCAGAATCATATCTGGCCGGCAGAGGCAAGATATGTCAACCGGGATATGGTCTATGCCGGCTCCATGCTTGCCATGGCGGAGATGATTCTTTCAGGCACAACGACGTTCTGCGATGCCTACTTCTACGAAAGCAGTGTCGCCGGAGCAGCTGTGGCTTCCGGAATGCGCGGCATCGTCTGCCAGGGGTTTATAGATCTTCCCAACCCGAATGATCCTGGAAAAATTACAGAAGTTGCGGAGAGATTTATCGACAGGTGGCTGGGGAAATACCCTCTCATTATTCCTGCCCTTGCCTGCCATGCACCGTACACCTGTTCTCCCGACACTCTCTCCTGCATCAAGAATGTGGCGCGCAAAGCGGACGTTCCCTATAATATCCATGTATCGGAGACGAGGGATGAGGTTTCCATCATTCGGGAGCGATATGGAAAATC
>JBAWYD010000136.1:0-5766 GCA_037143735.1 Deltaproteobacteria bacterium | reverse complement strand
AGGCCTGGCTGATGATGATGGGGCCGGAACCGATAATCAATATTTTTTTCAGGTCGTTTCTTCTCGGCATATCCCTTCCGATCTTATCTTCTCATTTACTCCCATTCAATCGTACTGGGCGGCTTTGAACTGATGTCATAAACTACCCGGTTCACCCCCCGGACCTCGTTGATGATCCGGTTGGAAATCTTTCCCAGAAGGTCATGGGGCAGTTTCGCCCAGTCCGCCGTCATGGCATCGTCGCTGGTCACGGCGCGGATGGCCACGACATGTTCATAGGTTCGCTGATCCCCCATGATCCCCACACTTTTCAGAGGGAGAAGGACGGCAAAGGACTGCCACAATTTCCGGTAGAGGTTGTGCGCCCTGATTTCCTCCAGGAGCACGACGTCAACCTTCCGCAGGATGGAAAGCCTTGACGGGGTCACTTCACCGATAATCCGGACCGCCAGCCCCGGCCCAGGGAAAGGCTGTCTCCAGACGAGATCGTCGGGAAGACCGAGTTCCTTTCCCAGGACACGCACCTCATCCTTGAACAGATGCTTCAGCGGTTCGATCAGAGTGAGTTTCATCTTTTTGGGCAACCCGCCCACGTTGTGGTGAGACTTGATGACGGCACTGGGGCCACCGAAAGCAGATTGCGATTCAATAATATCAGGATAAAGTGTCCCCTGGACAAGAAACCGGGCGCCATCGATTTTACGCGCTTCTTCTTCAAAAACCTTGATGAAAACATGACCTATGATTTTCCGTTTTTTCTCCGGATCAGAGACCCCTTTCAGTCGGTCAAGAAAAGGCTTTTTCGCATTGACAAATCTCACGTTCATACGGAAATGTTTTTTAAACAGATCCCGGACCCGCTTCGCCTCATCCTGCCGGAGAAGGCCGTTGTCAACAAAGATACAGGTGAGCCGGTCGCCGATGGCCTGATGCAGCAGCAGGGCCGCAACGGATGAATCCACACCGCCGCTTAATCCCAGAATTACATGTCTGTCACCGACAAGGGTTTGAATCTCCTGGGTGGACTCCTGGACAAAGGATTTCATCGTCCAGGTTTTTTTGCATTTACAGACGCGGAAGAGAAAGTTTTCTAAAATCCTTGTCCCTTCCGGGGTATGGACAACCTCCGGGTGGAACTGGAGCCCGTAGAATCGCCTCACCGCATTCTCAATGGCCGCGTTTGCCGTGTTCGGCGTGGATGCCGTGGTCTTAAAACCGGCGGGCAACCGGCCGATGGCGTCTCCGTGACTCATCCAGCAGCGGGTTTCACGGTCAATGCCGAAAAAAATACCGGATGCATCGTGAATGGTCAGTTCGGCAAAACCATATTCTCTTTTACCGGCTCCGATGACCTCCCCGTCCAGGGTGTCGGCCATGTACTGCATGCCGTAACAGATACCCAAAACCGGAATATTCAGGTCAAAGATACCCCTGTCCGCCCTGGGACTCCCCGTCTCATAGATGCTCGCAGGACCGCCGGACAGGATGATGCCTTCCGGTCGAAGGGTTTTTATTTTTGCGATGTCAATGCCCGGCGGCTCGATCTGGCAGTATACATGGTGCTCGCGGACACGCCGGGCAATTAACTGATTGTACTGAGAACCAAAATCAATGATAAGAATCATCGGGATTCTTCCTTATTTTGCCTGAAAATGTTTATATGTTATTTTCATGTTTTGCTTCCATGAGGGAAACAAACTGTTCGAACAGATAGGCAACATCATGGGGACCCGGTGCCGCTTCGGGATGGTACTGCACGCTGAAAGCCTTCAGCGCCGGGTAACACATTCCCTCCGAGGTCCGGTCATTCAGGTTGTCATACGTCTTTTCGACATCAGGCGGCAAAGATTCGGGCAACACCACAAACCCATGATTCTGCGACGTGATTTCAATCCGCCCCGTCTGCCTGTTTTTAACGGGCTGGTTTACACCGTGATGGCCGAACGTCAACTTCTCCGTCCTGCCGCCAAGGGCCTGCCCCAGAATCTGATGCCCCAGACAGATCCCGAATATGGGGACTCTGCCCAGGAGATGACGAACCGCTTCCACGATATAGGGCAACGCCGCCGGGTCTCCGGGACCATTGGAAAGGAGAACACCGTCGGGATGGAAAGAAAGAATCTCCTGCCCCGATGACGCCGCCGGCAATACAAGGACGTCACATCCAGACTTCTCCAACATTCTGAGAATATTGTACTTTACGCCGCAATCGAGGACGACGACCCGTAAACGCTTTTCCCGGTTATAAGCCAGATCCGGTTCGATTTCCTTTTCCCGTTCCGGCGCCTCTGAAGAAATGGGCTGCGGTTTACCATCTTTCCATCGATACGGCTGTTGGCAGGTAACCAATTTGATTAGATCCCGGCCCACCAGTCCGGGATATGAACGTACGCGCTGCAATAAAAGATCCGTATCACGAGTCTCCGTGGAAAGGATTCCCCGCATGGCCCCTTTCAGACGGATGCGGCGGGTAAGGGCTCTCGTGTCGATCCCCTCAACGCCCAGTTTTCCATAAGATTCGAGAAACGACTTTAAACTTTTACGGCTGCGCCAGTTGCTCGGATGATCCTGATATTCCTTGACAATGAATCCCTCCAGGTGGATCCCGTCGGACTCCATGTCTTCCGGGTTGATTCCATAATTGCCGATCAGGGGATACGTCATGGTGACGATTTGTCCCTTGTACGAAGGATCCGTGAGAACTTCCTGGTACCCCGCCATTCCCGTATTAAAGACAACCTCGCCAAGCGCCTCGCCATATCCGGCGAAGGCATGCCCCCCGTACACACTTCCATCCTCCAGAACCAGCAGCGCCGGGGGATTCCTCCGCAACAGCGACATGGTTGACCTCCAAAGTTGAAAATCCTGAATCCTGAACGCTTCCGTCGCGTCGACTATATATGGAAAACAGGATAATACTCAACGTTAATATGGAAAAGATTTCAAACGCCTGCACAAGGGGTTTTCATCATGGCGCCAACTTTTTTACAGTATGGGCAGATATCTCTCAATCTCATACTGGCTTACATGGATTCTGAAGCGATCCCATTCCACCTTTTTGTTTTCCATAAACTTCTGGAAAATATGATCCCCCAGGGTTTCCTTTACCAGGGCGCTTTTTGATACCAGATTCAGGGCTTCGTACAGACTTCCCGGCAATGACGTGATTCCCGCCTTCTCGCGGGCGTTTTCATCCATTTCAAAAATGTCCGCTTCAACGGGATCGGGAAGAGGATATTTCCCCTCCACCCCTTTCATCCCCGCCGCCAGCATCACGGCAAACGCCAGATACGGGTTGCACGCCGGATCGGGGGAACGATACTCGATCCGCGTCGCCTTCTCTTTCCCAGGCTTGTACATGGGGACGCGGATCATGGCCGAACGGTTGCGGCGCGCCCAGGAAACATACACCGGCGCCTCGTATCCCGGAACCAGCCGCTTGTATGAGTTGATCCACTGGTTGCACACGGCAGTAATCTCCGGCGCGTGGGTCATCAAGCCCGCAATATAACTCTTCGCCATCTTCGACAGATTGTATTTGTCCTTTCCGTCAAAAAAGGCGTTACTGGCGCCCTTAAAGAGAGACTGGTGAACATGCATTCCGCTGCCGTTCTGGCCGAATATGGGCTTTGGCATAAAGGTGGCGTACACCCCGTTCTGCCTGGCTATCTCTTTCACCGCCGTGCGATAGGTCATGACCTTGTCCGCCATCTTCAGGGCTTCGTCGTAACGAAGGTCGATCTCATGCTGGCTCGGCGCCACTTCGTGATGAGAATATTCTACCCGTATCCCCAGGTCCTGCAGGGCGAATATCGTCTGCCGCCGCAGGTCCGTGGCCCGGTCCACGGGAAGACCGTCGAAGTAGCCCCCCTGATCCAGAATATCCGTCCCCTTGTCGTTGGCAAAATAAAAATACTCCAGCTCCGGTCCCACGTTCATCGTATAGCCCTTATCGGCTATCTTCTTGATGGCCCGCTTCAAAACATAACGGGGATCACCCTCATACGGCGTGCCGTCCGGATTCAGGATGTCGCAGATCACCCGCGCCACCGGACGATCCGTAGGACGCCACGGTATCATCTGGAACGTCGTCGGATCCGCCATGGCGATCATGTCGCTCTCCTCGATCCGCGCAAATCCCTGAATCGATGACCCGTCAAATCCCATCCCCTCTTCCAGTCCCTCCTCCAGCTCCGACGGCGTGATGCTGAATATCTTCTGCATCCCCAATACGTCGGTAAACCAAAACTGAATGAAACTGACATTGTGTTCCTTCACCGCCTTCAGTACATCTTTCTTCGTCTTGCATTCAAACATCGTTTTCTCCTTTTTATCATTTAATCTTCAAAGGGTTTCTTTACTTTAGAACGGTCCAACGTTCCTCTCGCTACTCCAGCGGTTCGCTTTCAATGAGACTCCAGACGCCGGTCGGACAGGCCCCGGCACAAAAACCACAACCGATACAACGGTTATCATCGACAACATACTCGTATGCGTCATCATTAAGTGAATGACGGGAAATGGCGCTTCGCGGACAAATGGTCTCACATAGACCGCAATCCCGGCATGCCCCGCAGGAGGCGCATTGCGCGGCACAGTCCGCTGCATCGCCGAACTCAAGAATGCGGGGATCATAGTACTCCAGCTTGACACGTCCAGGATCGATGGGCGGCAACTGATCGTAGGTCTCATGTCTGCCTTTCACCACATCGTCGATGGTGGTTGCGGCAACGCGACCCGCGCCGATAGCATCGGTGAGAAGGCCGAGCCTGACAGCATCGCCGATAGCGAATACCTGCGGATCGCTGCTCCGGAAATGATTGTCAACAACGATAAATCCCCTTTCTGCCGTTACCCCTTCAGGCAGAAAATCGAGATCGGGCTGATCGCCGATAGACACGATGACCGTATCCGCCGGCAGTACCTCGCCGTTCATCAGTTCCACTCCCTTTTTAGTAATGGCTTTCGTAACCCTCGGCCAGACAAACATTGCGCCCGCCGCTTCTGCCGCCTGCCGCTCCTTCCCGTATGACGCCGGTTCCTGGATGTCGATAAGTGTAATCTCTTTCGCCCCCAGTCGGGCTGCCTCCGCTGCGGCATCACACCCGACGTTTCCCGCGCCGATGACCACGACCCTTTTCCCGACCTTAATATCGTCAGCCCTGCTGAGACGCAGAAAATCGAGGGCCGCAACGGCCCTTTCACCGCCGGGAACAGGAAGGACACGCGGTTTCCGCGCGCCGACGGCAATGACAATAAACTCAAAGGTGTCTTTCAGCTTCAGGAAAGCTTCTTTCGTCAGGGGATGGTTTAGATGGACATGGGTGATTTTCTCGCTTACCCGTTTCAACTCATGCTCCACCACCTCGTCGGGAATTCTGCTCCGGGGAATCATATCCGTGATTTTCCCTCCCAGGCGGTCGCGCATCTCATAAATCACCGGTTCATGTCCTTTCATCCAGAGTTGCCAGGCCACGGATAAACCTGAGGCGCCCCCTCCGATGACGGCAATTTTCCTGCCTGTCCGCGGCGCCGCCTCGGGCGTTGCCGCTGCAAGACTTGCCCTGCCCAAAAGAGCGGTATCCACGGGAGGAAGCTTGGCAGTCTGCCGGGTGCAATGTTCCATACACAGGTTGGGACAGAGATAACCGCACGCTGTCGCCGGGAACGGCGTATAGATCAACGCGAGATCCACGGCTTTATCCATCATTCCCTTGCGTATCAGTTCCCAGCGTTTCTGAACCGGTATCCCCGTCGGGCAATTCG
>JBAWYD010000135.1:0-5772 GCA_037143735.1 Deltaproteobacteria bacterium | reverse complement strand
ATCAAGGGATCAGGGTTGAACTGGATCAGTACGTGGAAGAAAAGAAGCGGGAGATTATAGGCATGTTTTCGCCGGAGGAGGAGTTTTCAGTTGGAGCAGGTATTTAACCACTTATGCTTCCAACTTTTACCAATGGGAATTTTTAGAAAGAAACTATAATGACATGAGTGAAACGATTTTCAAAGTAACAGGTATGGATTGTGCCGAAGAGACCAGTGCGTTAAGGAAAGCCGTCGGCGCGCTGCCGGGGATTAACGATGTGAAATTCAACCTTCTCAACGGTACCATGACTGTAACGTCCGCGGAAGTCGCCGTTGACGATGCGGATATCCTCGCGGCAGTGAAGCGCGCCGGAATGAATGCACATGCTACTGATAATACACAGGCGGCCATTCCTCAGTCCGTTGCTGAAGGATTCTGGCCAACGCATGGACGTGCCGTCCTATGTTTGGGAAGCGGTATTGCCATTACAGCAGGTTTTCTTTCCCACTGGTTTTTGCATGGGAGTATCCTGGATGCCTTCGTGGAGGGAGGGAGAAGCGCGACCCATATAATCCCTGCGGTATCCATTGGATTCTATCTTGTCGCAGTGATTGTGGGCGGATGGTTGATCTTCCCGAAAGCTGTCGCTGCTCTCCGCCGCTTTCGTGCGGACATGAACCTGCTAATGACCATAGCTGTTTTAGGTGCCATTGTCATTGGCGAGTGGTTTGAAGCGGCTACCGTTACCTTTCTTTTCTCCCTCTCGTTCGTCCTCGAAGCATGGAGTATTAGTCGTGCCCGAAGCGCCATCAAGTCACTATTCACGCTTACGCCTCCCAGAGCGCGTTATATCTGTCCTCATGACGGCGACATTATGGAAAGTCCCATTGAAGATGTGCCGCTTGGCGTAACCGTCCTGGTCAGGCCTGGGGAACGCATTCCGCTCGACGGTCAAATCACTAAAGGAAGTGCTTTCATCAACCAGGCGCCCATCACAGGTGAATCTGTTCCCGTGGAGAAGCATGAAGGCGACGAGGTTTTTGCCGGGACGATTAACGAGGATGGTGCGATTGAATTTCAAGTCACAAAACCGACCTCGGATACGACAATCTCCCGTATCATCCGGATGGTTGAAGAGGCTCAATCGCGACGATCACCCTCAGAACAATGGGTGGATAAATTCGCCCGATATTATACCCCGGCAATGATTCTTCTGGCCATTGCCATAGCTGTTATCCCGCCTCTTGTCTACGGCGGTGGTTGGACTCAGTGGTTTTACGAGTCTCTGGTCATTCTGGTGATCGCCTGCCCCTGTGCGCTTGTTATCTCGACACCGGTGAGCATTGTCGCGGCTCTTGCTTCGGCGGCCCGCGCCGGGGTTCTCATCAAGGGCGGTGCGTTCCTTGAAGAGGCGGGCAGACTCAAGGTTATCGCTTTGGATAAGACAGGCACTATCACTCATGGCCGCCCTGAGGTCCAGCGAATTATTCCGCTGAACGGACACACAGAGGAAGAGTTGCTTGATCGGGCGGCGTCTCTGGAATTACACAGCAGCCATCCCCTAGCGAGGTCTATTGTTCGTAAAGCCGAACAAGTCGGTCGCACCATTACCCCAGCGGAAAATTACCGCGAATTTAAGGGACGGGGCGCACAAGGTTCGATTAATGGTCGGACTTTCTGGGTTGGCTCGCACCGGATGCTTCATGAAAAACAAATGGAAAATGATGAGTTACATGGGAATATTGATGCTCTTGAAGATTTCGGACATTCGGTTGTTGTTGTGGGAAATGACGATCATGTGTGTGGCTTCATCAGTGTGGCCGACAGCCTCCGAGACAATGCCAGATCCATTGTCGCCGATCTGAAGAACGCCGGCGTGGAAAAAGTCCTCGTCCTTACCGGCGATAATCAGGGTACGGCGCGGGCAATCAGCGAGAAAATCGGGGCGGATGAATTCCACGCAGAGTTGCTCCCGGAAGACAAGCTGACCGCTATCGAGGAAGCGAAGCGCCGGTACGGTACCGTGGCAATGGTAGGAGACGGGATTAATGATGCCCCAGCTCTGGCTGCCGCCAACATTGGCATTGCCATGGGCGCTGCGGGGACAGATGCAGCGATGGAGACGGCGGACATTGTGTTGATGTCCGACGATCTGTCCCGGCTGCCCTGGCTGATTCACCATGGACGCCGCGCATTGGGCGTCATCCGTCAGAATATAGGTTTTGCTTTGAGTATCAAAGTGCTGTTCATGGGCCTTGCCCTAGCCAACATCGCGACATTGTGGATGGCGATTGCGGCGGATATGGGGGCTTCGCTTCTGGTTATTATGAATGCTTTGCGTCTTCTCAACGGGAAACAAGGATGATTAATGCGCAATTAGACGTTCTGAATTGTATTCACGATAAAGTGGATGCAGCCAGCATGACAATCAACAGGGCAAGGAAACTTCATCGCTTTTCGGGCCGGTAACGTTTTTGTTAAATTCTCGGAGGTGGCATGAATAGATACCCTTTACTAATAATGATTGTGATGCTCGGCCTTTGGTGGAGCTTGAATTGGCTGTAGCCGTCGGTGTGCCTGCCAGGCTTGGTTTGGGATTCTCTGGTAAGGAAATCCAGGAGATGGCGGACAACAAACTTCCCGATCCCATTGCCGAAGCCTTTCAATTCCTGGGCAGTCAGATTGGGACCCTGGAAAAGAGAATGGCCGAGATCGAACAACATCAGGGGATCAAGGTTGAACTGGATCAGTACGTGGAAGAAAAGAAGCGGGAGATTATGGGCATGTTTTCGCCGGAGGAGGAGTTTTCCGTCGGTGCGGGGATTTAGGGAAGAGGACTATATTTATGCTGACAAAGCGACAGATTGTTGATTTCCTGGAAGAAAAAGACGAAGCCGTCATCGAGGCTCTTTACCGGCGGGCCGATCAGGTCAGGAAGGAATACGTGGGCGACGCCGTTCATCTGCGGGGGTTGATCGAGTTTTCCAATTATTGCAAGCGGGATTGTCTGTACTGCGGCCTGCGCAAGAGCAATGAAAATGTGGTTCGCTACCGCATGACGATTCCCGAGATATTCAATACCGCACTTGAAGCCAGAAACCTTGGTCTTCAGACCGTCGTCCTTCAGTCGGGAGAAGATCCGCACTTTACCATTGATGATCTGTGCTCCCTTGTTCGAAGCGTAAAAACCGACATTGGCTTTGCCGTTACCCTCAGTATCGGTGAGCGAACGTACGAGGATTACAAGAGGTTAAAAGAAGCCGGTGCGGATCGTTATCTGCTGAGGTTTGAAACAACCGATCCTGTGCTTTTCAAAAAGCTGAAGCCTGATTCGGTCTACGAAAAGCGCTTCCGGTGTCTTGAGTGGTTGGCGGAACTCGGCTACCAGGTCGGCTCCGGGATTATGGTAGGGCTGCCCGGCCAAACTATGGAAAGTCTTGCGGATGACATCCTCAAGTTCAAAGAGATGGAACTGGATATGGTCGGCCTGGGTCCCTATATCTCGCATCCCAATACACCTTTGCAGGGCAGTGAGAACGGGACCTTGGATATGGTATTGCGGGTCACGGCGCTGACACGGATCGTCACGAAAAACGCCCACATGCCCGCAACGACCGCAACGGGCACCATTGATGCCGAGGGCAGGCAAAAGGCCTTGCAGTGCGGGGCCAACGTCCTGATGCCGAATTCCACACCCCGGAAGTACCGGGAACATTATCTGATATACCCTGACAAGATCTGTATCGACGAAGAACCGCACAAATGCCGCTTCTGTGTGGAGAGCATGGTCATCGGTTTGGGAAGAACCATATCGAGTGATGCCGGACACAGCCTGAAGAGCGCATCCTGTTGAAGGCGCCTGTGAATCGTAAGGCGGTTGCCCTTCTTTCCGGCGGTTTGGACAGCACCTTGGCGGTCAGAATGATGATCGATCAGGGGGTCGAGGTTACTGCCGTCCATTTTACCAGCGTCTTCTGCAACTGTACGCCGAAAAAGGCAGGTTGCAGGCTTCAGGCCCGGAAAATCGCCGAAGAGTTCGATATTCCTATTCAGGTGATCCATAAGGGGATGGATTACATCCGGATGGTCGAGCGCCCGCCGCATGGTCACGGCAGCGGCATGAATCCCTGTATCGACTGCCGGATTTACATGTTGCGGAAGGTCAAAGAGATGATGCCCCGGCTTGAGGTGTCTTTTGTCATCACCGGGGAGGTTTTAGGACAGCGGCCCATGTCCCAGCATCGCAATACCCTGCGACTTATTGAACGGGAAAGTGGCCTGGAAGACCTTATTCTGAGACCTCTTTCCGCCCATCATTTCGACCCTACCTTTCCTGAGCGGGAGGGGATTGTAAACCGGGAGAAACTCCTTGCCATGTCGGGGAGATCGAGAAAACCGCAAATGGAGATGGCGCGGAAACTTGACATCAGGGACTATCCCTGTCCTGCAGGCGGTTGCCTTCTGACGGACAAGGAAATCGCGGCCCGGCTCCACGACCTGTTCACCCATGTTCCGGATTATGATATGGTGGACCTGCACTTTCTGAAGCTTGGCCGGCACTTCCGTCTGAATCCGGGTTTGAAGGTGATCGTCGGAAGAGACCACGAGGACAATGAAAAAATCATGATGCTTGCAAAACCCGGTTCAATCCTTTATACGCCGTCCGGATTCAGAGGTCCGACAGCCGTCATTAGAGGGACGACAGACAAACATTCCGAGATGGCAATCGGCCGGATCATCGCCCGCTACAGCCAGGATCAACATCCGGAATATCATGTTAGAAAAAGCGTCGTCGGGGGCAATGATTCCGTTTTTGTTATCAAAGAGCGATTTCCCGCGGATACACTGGATGCCTGTCGGATATGGGATAGATATAAAAATAATATTGATATCAACATAACCGCTCAAAAGCCTGATCTTCATGATAGAAAAAACGGTGTTATCGTTCAGGAGTCATAGAGAAAATCGGCCGTCATCTGAATAATACAATGGTGGAATGAATGGACGAGAGATTATGCAGCGCTTTTTCCGTTAAAGAGATCAACGGTGATGATGTCGAAACCACATTATGTGACGTAGAAAAATGGGTTATCGGCGAAATATCTCTGAAGATCTATATCAACGGTACGGAATACGCCTCACTCCTTTGTCTCAATCAGTTAACGGAAGAACTTGCCCTTGGGTTTCTCTATAGTGAAGGCGTTATTGATACGATCGACGATGTAGCGAATATAACCTGTAACGAACGCCTTTTTGCCGTGATGGTCGATCTTGTTCCTGGAAAATCCGTCGACAAGTGCGAAAGCCTGCGCAGTGTAACGTCCGGCTGCGGGAAATGTTTTACCTACATCAACCCGCTCAAGGATGACAAATTTGTGCCTCTGTCAGGCCATGATAGCTTCCCTCTTCGCAACATCCTGCGATCCATGAAGGAGTTCGAGCGGCGCTCCGAAATATACAAGACCATCGGCGGGGTCCATAGTGTCTTGTTCCATCATGATGATTTTTCCGTTTTTAACGAGGACATCGGACGGCACAACTGTTTCGATAAAATAGCAGGTGTGCTGCTCAGAAACAATAAGATGAATCTTGTTGGAAAGGGAATGTTGTATGTGAGCGGGAGGGTTTCTTCGGAAATCATCACCAAGGTCATCAGGCTCGGCGTCCCGGTTCTCGTTTCACGATCGACGCCCACGGCGGCAGCGGTTAACCTTGCCAGAAAATACAATGTTACCCTGCTGGGATATGTGCGAAGAAATTCCGGGTTTGTATATTCAGGGGAAGAGCGTT
>JBAWYD010000134.1:0-5893 GCA_037143735.1 Deltaproteobacteria bacterium | reverse complement strand
TCCAACGCCTCCAAGGCGAAGCAGGCCACGTCACGGAAAAAACTCCTGGAGAAGCTTACCCTGGAAGACATACCCATATCTTCAAGGAAATACCCCTATGTCGTCTTCAAGCCCGAAAGAGCCTGCGGCGATATCATCCTGGAGATAAAGGGGCTTTCAAAGTCTATAAATGGACTACCACTCTTGACCGACATAAATCTGAACGTCCGCAGGGGTGATAATATCGCCTTTGTCGGTGTCAACAGCCAGGCCAAGACGACCCTTTTCCAGATCCTGGCCGGAGAGATTATGCCGGACAGCGGGAGCTTCCGCTGGGGAGTGACTATCACCCCCACCTATTTTCCGAAGGACAGCAATGCCTACTTTGACAATGACTTGAATCTGGTCGAGTGGCTATGCCAGTATTCACCCCCTGCCGAGGGAGAGAACTTTGCCAGGGGATTTCTCGGCAGGATGCTTTTTTCCGGCGAAGAGGCGCTGAAAAAGACGCGTGTCCTTTCCGGGGGCGAGCGGGTCCGCTGCATGCTCTCCAAAATGATGCTTACCGGCGCCAACGCCCTCATCATGGATGAACCTACCAATCATCTGGATCTCGAATCGATTACCGCCCTCAACAACGGTCTCATCGCCTTCACGGAGGTGGTGCTCTTCAGCTCCCACGACCGTGAATTTGTCTCCACTGTGGCAAACCGGATCGTGGAAATTACGCCGGGCGGGATTATCGACAGGACGATGGGATTTGAAGAATACCTGGAAGATGAAGAGATTGCACGGGTACGGGATGAGCTTTTCCAGGGCAGCCATGTCGCTGCTCTCTGATGGGAATTGACATATGACCATGCAGGGAATGAGACGGAACCTGGTTAATCTTATTGATGATGATTCGCTCCTCTGTTTGGGGCTGAACGGGAGAGCGTTTTTTCAGGTAGGATATGAAGGCTTCCCGCAGGTCCATGCCGTATGAGATATTTTTCCCCTCCCTGAAGGTTGCAAATCTGTCGCCGCCTGCAGCGAGGAAATCGTTAGTCGCTATTCTATAGGTCTTGTTCAAATCAAGAGGTCTCACGCCGACCAGGACTTCCTTTACCATTTTACCCCCGGCATTCGACAAATCTTGCGTGATCCTGATGCCGGAGACCTGTAGCCGGCTATAGGGCTGCGTTGCGCTGTGTTCCAGTATTTCCATAAGCTGCCTCCCCGTCAGGTCCATGGTGACGAGGACATTATCGAACGGCAGCAGGGCATAGACCTGCTCCAGGGTAATGTTGCCTCCGGGGATGTCCGTTCGGATGGACCGGCTGTTGAGAAGGGCGATATCGGCGCCTGTGGTTTCTCTCATCATGTCGCAGACGAGATTTCCTATATTGGATTCCCGCTGATCCTTTCTTGTCAGATCGACGGCTGCTTTCCCGACCACCCCGGCGAAGTCATTTTTTATCCGGTCGTGGTACTTGTTGACGATTGCGGCCACCGTTTCGTCATATGGCCGGTCCGGTCCGGCGAGGACCTTTTCCAGTTTTCCCCTGATGATTCGGTATGAGACGGGGTTGGTTCCCGTCACAATTTCAAGCTCTAAAACGCCCAGATATAATCCGTAGCAGCCCGCCTGAACGATTGTCGTGTTTCCGACGGTGACCGGCGTTTCCAGTGCCGTATGGCTGTGCCCCCCCACGATGACATGGATCCCTGATACCCGCCTGGCCAGTTCCTTGTCCGCTTCAACACCCAGATGGGAAAGAACCATGACGATGTGGGCGCCCTCTTCCTTTACCTTTTTTATAAGTCTCGGAAGGATGTCTTCAGGATTCTGGACGGTGATCTTGCCTGTTGAATCAGGTTTTGAGAGATAGGGCAAATCCGGGGTGATGACTCCGATGACAGCGATGTTCACGTTTTTACGATGAACGATAATGTATGGTTTTACCCCCGGAAAGTATTGATCCTTTCCGCTGTTCATGTTGGCGGATAGAAAGGGAAATCGGGCGGATGACAGCATCCGGTTAAACACATCGAATCCCCAGTCAAATTCATGGTTTCCGACGGCCATGGCGTCAAATTTCAAATCGTTCATCACATCGATGACCGGCTGCCCCTTAAAAAAGTTGGAGATCGGTGTTCCCTGGAACATGTCTCCCGCTGAAAAGAGAAGCGTCCCTTCCGGATTTTTTGACCGTTCGTTTTCAATGAGCTTCGCCAGGTAGGCGGCTCCGCCGACCATGGTATTTTTATTAGAGCCCGCTTCGCTATAGGGAAGAATGTATCCGTGGGTGTCGTTCACATGGAGAATCGTGAGATGAACGTCGGGCGGTGTTGCAAAAAGAGACAGGGGGAAGAGTAAAACGACAAGAGCTATCGAAACAATGAGTTTTCCGGGCAGCCTTTTAAATAGAGGCCTTGTGATACCGTCGACACGCTTCATGCCTGTATCATTACAAGAGGGATAAAAATTTGGCAATATTAAATGTGACAAGGTCGTAAAAAATCCATTTTCCCCTCCCCCTCGACGGGGGAGGGTTCGGGTGGGGGTGGTAAGTGGCTGGATTCAATCAGGTCTTTTCCCCCTCCCCTTCACCCCCTCCCGCCAGGGGAGGGGAAAATGGATTTTTTACGAGTTCATCATTGTTATATTTTGTAATATTTAGTAGTATAATGTAATCATAAGTTAACTTTTTAACTTGAAATTTGGTGGGTGTTCGATTATAACCGTTTCGATTCCGGAGGGGTGATGATGTCCGATGAGATGATGAATACAAAAGAGGTGGCCGCATATCTTGATGTTCACGAGAAACAGGTTTATGCCCTGATCAGGGCAGGGCGGATACCCGCTACACGGGCTACGGGCAAATGGATTTTCCCCAGAAAGCTGATTGATGAATGGATTGAATCGAAGGCCAGGGAAGGGCTTTCACAGGCGCAGCAGAAAAGCAGAAAAATTGCAGGGGCGTTGCTTGCAGCGGGCAGCAATGATCCTGTTCTGGATGTTCTTCAAACCTGGGTGAGAAAAGCGTACCCCGATCTTTATTTATTTTCCGCAAACATGGGGAGCATGAACGGGCTTGCCGCCCTTGACAACGGCTACACAGACATTGCCTGGTCTCATCTCTTTGATCCTGAAAGCGGCAAATATAACGTTCCCTACCTGTCCACCTGCTTACCCAGGATCAAGCCCGTCGTGGTCAACCTGTTTTACCGGGACATCGGGTTTATAACAGCGCCGGATAATCCCTATCAGGTCAAATGGTTTGATGGTCTGACAAAAGAGGATTTGAAATTCATCAACCGTCAGAAAGGCTCGGGGACGAGGGTTCTTCTCGATTACCATCTGGGACAACTGGGTGTATCGCCTGATCATATCACCGGATACGACAGGGAGGTTTATACCCATTTTGAAGTAGGTCTTTCCATCCTTTCCGGGGAGGCGGATGCGGGAATTGCCACCGCAGCGATTTCAAAGCTCTTAGGCCTTTCATTTGTACCGATTACGCGGGAGAGCTTCGATATGGTCCTCGATCAATCAACTTTTTTTCAGAAAAGAGTACAGGCCTTTATGGATGTTCTTAATTCAGGAGAATTTAGAAAAGGGGTGGAGAGGTTAGGAAGTTACGACTTCAGAGATTCGGGGAAGATTCTGTATTCGACGGGTTGAATATTTTTAGGGAGGTAAATGATGAAACTGTTTAAAAACATTAGTTTAATTGCATGGTTGGTGGCGGCATTGGTACTTGTTTTTTATGCGGCGCCCGTTACAGCGGCACCACCGAAGCAGAAAAATATCATTATGGCTACAACGACAAGCACACAGGACTCCGGCCTTCTGGATGTTCTGCTTCCCATCTTTGAAAAGAAAACGGGATATTTCGTAAAGACGATTGCCGTCGGCTCCGGCCAGGCCATGGCCATGGGGCAGAAGGGAGAGGCGGATGTGCTTCTGGTACACTCACCTGCGGCAGAAAAGAAGTTTATCGCCGAGGGTTACGGGATCAACAGAAGGCTGGTCATGCATAACGATTACATCATTGTGGGGCCAAAATCGGACCCGGCGGGAATCAAAGGGGTGAAATCGGCTGCCGAAGCTTTTAAAAAGATTGCCGCCGCCAACGCGATTTTCATGTCCAGAGGAGACAATTCGGGAACCAATTCAAAGGAAAAGGAAATCTGGAAGACTGCCGGGATAAAGGCAGAAGGACAGAAATGGTATCAGCAGACGGGGCTCGGCATGGGACAGACACTGAGCGTTGCCGCTGAGAAAAAAGCCTATACCCTTGCGGATCGCGGCACCTATCTCGCCCTGAAGAAGAATCTCGGCCTTGATATCCTGGCGGAAGGCGACGGCATCCTTCTGAATATCTATCACGTTATCGAGGTCAATACGGTAAAATGGCCCAGGGTGAATGCCGCGGGCGCAAAAGCCTTTGCGGATTTTATGGTCTCAAAACAGACGCAGAAAGTCATTAAGACCTTCGGTGTGGACAAGTTCGGTTCGCCCCTGTTCTTCCCCGATGCGGGCAAGAAAGAAGAACAGTTGGGCAAATAAAAGGAACGAAATCCGTGGACATTATTATTGAAGGAATAAAGCAGGCGTTTATTCTCCTGTTTACCCTTGACCCGGAGGTGCTGGGCATCACCTGGCTTTCCCTGAAGGTATCGGGGACGGCAACCTTCATCAGCCTGTTCATCGGCGTCTCCGTGGGAACGGTCGTTGCCCTGACCCAGTTTCCAGGGAGAAAGTTTGTGGTGAGCCTTATCAATACAGGCATGGGCCTGCCACCGGTGGTGGTGGGCCTTTTTGTCACCATTTTCCTCTGGAGAAACGGCCCTTTGGGTTTCCTGGAGATTTTGTACACGCCCACGGCCATCATCATTGCCCAGGCCGTCATAGCAACACCCATCGTGATGGGGATCAGCCTGGCCGCCATCCAGAACCTGCCTGCCAATCTCAGATTGCAGATTATGGCCCTCGGCGCAACCCGGATTCAGATGGTGTGGATACTGGTCAAGGAAGCAAAACTCCCGCTTCTTGCTGCCGTCATGGCAGGCTTTGGCGGCGTCATTTCCGAAGTCGGCGCCTCCATCATGGTCGGCGGGAACATCAAGGGATATTCCCGCGTTCTCACGACGGCGACCGTAATGGAGACGGGCAAGGGGAATTTCGATATCGCCATGGCCCTCGGAATCATCCTCCTGTTGCTTTCCTTTGCAGTCAATGCCATCCTGACACATGTACAGCAGAGGGAAAGACCGCGATGAATGCCGATAAAGCCATACTGGCGATCAGAAATCTTCAGGTTAAAAGGGGAGGCGTGCCGGTTCTGAATATTCCGCACCTCGATGTTCCGGAGGGGAAAGTCATGTCCCTCATAGGACCGAATGGTGCAGGTAAGTCGACGTTATTGTTTGCGTTATCCAGACTGCTGAAATCGGTTCAAGGTGACATTATCTTCAGAGGGCAAACCATTGATAAAAATCATGGCCTGTTTGCCTATAGAAGGAAAATCGCCATGGTTTTTCAGGAGCCTCTCCTCTTTGACACAACGGTATTTGAAAATGTCGCCTCGGGTTTGAAAATCCGTGGGATGAGACATCATGAGATAGGGCAGGTCGTGGATGACTATATGGGGAGGTTCGGCATTTCTCATCTTGTCGATCGCTCGGCCCGAAAGCTGTCCGGCGGCGAAGCCCAACGCACAAGCCTTGCCCGGGCCTTTGCGACAAAACCCGAAATCATTTTTCTTGATGAACCGTTTTCATCCCTCGATCCGCCGACCCGCGAGTCCCTCACGGGAGACCTTGAGCGCATCCTGCGTGAGACGGGTACGACGACCATCATGGCGACCCACGACCAGATGGAGGCCCTCCGGCTGTCGGACCGGATTGCCGTGATGAATCAGGGGAA
>JBAWYD010000133.1:0-5933 GCA_037143735.1 Deltaproteobacteria bacterium | reverse complement strand
CCGACAGCGAGGATGGTTTTTCCTTCACGGTTCATCCCAAACCCTTTCTCATACCGGCAACGGACAGCATTTTTGCGGAATATGAAGCGTTCGGAGTCGAGGACCTGAGAATCTGCCCGGTAGAGGGCGACTACCTGCTTACCTACAGCGCGTATTCCCGTCACGGTGTTCGAACTGCCCTGGCGCGCACCAGGGATTTTGAAAAAGTTGAACGCATTGCGCTGATAACTCAGGCCGACCTTCGTAACGTGGTCATTTTCCCAGAGAAGTTCGGCGGCAGGTATGCGCGTCTGGACCGGCCCCATTCCGAAATTTCGCCTTGGTCGATCTGGATTTCCTATTCTCCCGACCTGGTGCACTGGGGGGATTCACGGGTGATTATGAAGCCGGTTCCCTATCACTGGGATGAAATGAAAATCGGGCCCGGCGCACCGCCCTTCAAAACCGATAAGGGCTGGCTGCATATTTACCATGGCGTCTTTAAGACAATGGCCGGGGCGGTGTATCGCCTTGGCGCGGCCCTGCACGACCTCAATGATCCGGCAAAAATCATCGGCGTTTCCGATCGGTGGATACTGCAACCCGAGGACCCCTGGGAGGTGAGCGGCTATGTGCCCAATGTTGTTTTTACCTGTGGCGCTGTCCCTGAAGACGACGGTACGGTAAAAATATACTGGGGCGGCGCGGATACGGTCATGTGCGTCGGCACGGCACAGATTGATGATTTGGTACAGCTTTGTCTGTCGGTTTCCAGACCGCCGCTGTAACTTATTATCAGATATCATAACCAGCTTACTGCAAATCAGGAAATCCGCAATAAATTTCTTGAACTTATCGAAAAAAAGTTTTAGAGGATGTGCCGGAATTGAAAATCAACCCTGCTAGACAGATTTTCGATGCAATGCACACAATACCAACTTCATTAAAGGACAGTGATATGGACGTAGAAAAATATCTAAAGCCAAAAGTTAAAAGGAAAAAGAAAAAAATCCTGGGTGACTCCTCACGCGTCATTACCCGGCTTCATCTGCCTGACGGCGCGCATCGCATCTCTAAAATCATTCAGCGCGTAGTGGACTTGCCTGAAACAGCGGCCGAAAATCTACTTGAACAAATAATGCTTGATTTTTCCGAGCGGCACAAAGACATCAGACGCATTTTTGGGCGTCACCTGAATGCGGTAAAAGACTATGTTCCTCGGGATGCCGCACTCAGCGAGACCCAAAGGGCTCTCATCGGGGCCTATTTTACCATGGAGTACTCCATTGAATCGGCTGCCCTTTTTAACCCTTCAATCGTCCCCCACCCGGATCAAAGCCAACTGGACAAAGGCAGCTTGCGCTTTATCATGAGCCTGCGGGCAACCGGCGAAGGTCATGTTTCTTCTATTGTATTTCGCAGCGGCATCCTTGACCAGGACAATACGATTCTCTTTGACCCGATCAGCGATTATGTAGAAACACCGGATCTCCAATTAGACCCGGTTTACGACCGGCATCTCTTCCAACTGAAGCTTAATGAAATGACGGCCGGCAATGAGGTAACAGTACATGTCCTAGACCGGCTACCGGAAGATTTCAACTATAATGAATTAAAAGAAAAAATTGAAGAGTTTCGCGCAAAAAATGTTCTTTCTGAGGCGCGTCAAAACGAAACCTTCGAGATCATGTACTGGCTTGCCAATTCCAATTATGAGATGAGTTTCCACGCCGATCACCTAATTTCCGAACGGGTTATCTTTCCGGTTTCGGAAAACGAAAGCAGAGGCATCGAAGACGCCCGGTTCGTGAAATTTATTGATGACAACGGTGAGGTTACCTATTATGCGACCTATACGGCTTATAACGGCTTGAAAATCCTGCCGCAGCTGATGGAAACAAAGGATTTTATCAAATTTAATATTTTAACCCTCAACGGTAAAGCTGTACAAAACAAGGGCATGGCTCTTTTTCCGCGTAAAATTGACGGCAGCTACATTATGCTCTCGCGCCAGGACGGTGAAAATAATCATATCATGTTCTCAGACAATATCCATTTCTGGCAGAAGTCCGAAATCATCCAGGAGCCAACACGTTCCTGGGAGTTCATTCAGATCGGCAACTGCGGCTCACCCCTGGAAACCGATGCAGGCTGGATCGTACTCACCCACGGTGTCGGGCCTATGCGTCAGTATTGCATCGGCGCCATGCTGCTTGATCTTGAAAATCCTGCAAAAATCATCGCCCGTCTGGAAGAGCCGTTACTTACCCCGCGTGAGGAAGAGCGAGAGGGGTATGTCCCCAATGTCGTTTATACTTGCGGCGCGATTATCCATAATGGCGACCTGGTCATTCCCTATGCCATGTCTGATATCATATCCGGCATAGCAACCGTTGAAGTAAGTGAATTAATTAACTGCATGCATGCGGTAGCTTAGTGATTTAGTGATTTTATTACTGGCAGAGCCACTATATCGGATAGGAAATAACGGTTTGTCGGCATAGGAGGCCATCCTGTGCAAAAAGTACGAGCGAACAGTGATCACTGACAACTGCGTCAGTCCCGAGGAGGAAACACTGCAAATCCTTGCGGACATACATCGGTGCAATTATGTAACCGGTCAAGGCCCGGGTACATTGGTATACGAACATTTTGCCAGCAGTTTCCAAGGCCCTCGTGTACTTACAGATTACGATGGACAAGGGAAAGTGAAGGAATCAAAAACGGAAAAGAAAGTGTGGGTCCACCGCTCGTTTCCTGTGACAGGTGTGCCTCTTCATGCTTCGCTTCCCCAAGCCCTAACATGACAGAAAAAAGTGGCACTACGATTTGTTGACAACATCAACCAAAATAACACTTGACGGAAGAAGAAATTTATGAAATCTTAAATAACATCTAACATATTAACATCAATAAGAAAATCAGATTTTGTTACGTATAGCTTCCTGAAGTCAGTAATCGGCATGAGTAAAGGAAAATTGATGATTTCAAATGGCAAACAGCATCTGGTTAAGATGGACTATATTTCATTTGACATCTCATAGGAGAGTCACCATCGAAACGTACGGGAGTTGTCAGATCAGGTAATCTCCCACGAACACCCGCATATTGCGGGGACGCACAAAGACTTTTTCTCCTTGTTGCAACCCAAATTCCCGCAAAGTTCCTTGGGAAGCTGCGTATAGATAAATTCCCTGGTGTCGAGACAATTTAGATCAATCCGAGCAAATGCACCGGCTCCCTGAATGTACATGATCTCAAACTCTATTTCCTCTTTACTCTCAGGATTACGTCATCACTTGATATCATGGGATCGCAAATACCACGCGACCGGCCTGTCTTAATTCATTCCTAAAAAAGAACGGACTTCCCGAAATCGGGAACCTCTATTTATTTAAATGTCCGAAATACAAGCACTTAGAGGTGGCACAGAATTTGCTAATATCTCAGTTTAAGTTGCTCAATTTAAGATTTAACCTGGGAAGGGGGTGAAACTGGTGAAGACATAAACAAGGGCAATATTTTCATATTTATTTTCCCGTTGGATAAAGTCAGAAGCTACCTGAAAAGATGCAAAGGGAGGGATTGTGGAAAAAGAAAAGAATATGAAAAGCATAGTTCAAAGGGTTGCGCAAAGCAAGGTATGGTATCTTCCTAAATCCACCATCAACATTTTATGATGATTGAATTTACTGTAGAACTTGTTATTTTTTACTTGCATCAAGGTGAAAGCAAATCAGCGGCAAGCTCCCGTCTTTTCAGGGTTTGAGTAAATTAGGTGGTGGATTTAGGTCTTTTTAGCAAGGAGGAATAAAGTTATGAAGTATTGCAAATATTCAGTATCGTTGATTGTTGTTCTTGCGCTGGCCTTGGTAGTTATCGGTTGCGCAAAGCCCCCCGAGGCTGATCAGTCAGCAGCCAAAACCGCTATGGATGCTGCCGTCTCAGCAGGCGCCGATAA
The DNA here is from genome assembly GCA_037143735.1 of Deltaproteobacteria bacterium. GTDB lineage: Bacteria > Desulfobacterota > Syntrophia > Syntrophales > UBA2185 > JAPLJQ01. Next base: position 1,993 of record JBAWYD010000133.1, on the reverse strand, counting down.
GTATGCCGCCGCCGATTTTGAAGCCGCCAAGAAGCTCTGGGACACAGCAGAATCTCAAATGACCGAGAAAAAGTACAAAGAGGCCAAGCAAGTCTATATTGATGCCAAGGCCGCCTTCGAGAAGGCTGCCGGCGCTGCTGAAGCGGGTAAGAAGAAGGCCTTGATTGATGAGGTGAACGCAGCGGTAACCGGCCTTGAAGAAGGATGGAAGAACCTTGAAGGGGCAGCCCAGAAGGTCGCGAAGAAGATGAAGGACAAGAAAGACACGTGGGACGCTGACGTCAAAGCCTTCGCGGAAGGTTTGAAAGCGGCTAAAGATAGGATCGCTACTGATCCATCCGGTGCTAAGACGAAAGTAGGTGAGCTTAAGGCAATGATCGACAAGTGGGATGCTACTTTTAAGGAGCTGGCTGCTGCCCCTGCAAAGCCTGAAGCAGTCAATAGAGCAAAAACAAAGAAGAGATAGTTTTGCAATAAACTGATAATTTATTAAATATAAGGAGGAATAAGAATTATGAAGAATACGTTGAAGTTTCTGGCATTAAGCATGGTTACGATCTTTTTGCTTGCCGGCTGCGCAAAACAGCCAACCGAGGAGATTAATGCGGCAAAGGCATCAGTAGATGCGGTCATGGCGGAAGGCGCCCAAAAATTTGCGGCGGCAGATGCAAAGAAGTTAAATGACAGCATGCAGGCTGCCCAGGATGAAATTAAGGTGCAGGACAATAAGACCTTCAAGGATTATGCGAAGGCAAAAGAGCTTTTAGCAAAGGCCAAAGCTGACGCGGAGGCGCTCAAGGCGGGATTAGCCGCCAAGAAAGAAGAGGCAAAGAAAAATGCCTTGGCAGCGCAGGAGGCTGTGCAAGCGTCCGTAAAAGAAGCGAAGGCGCTGCTGGCAAAAGCTCCGAAAGGGAAAGGCTCAAAGGCTGATCTCGAGGCATTTAAGGCCGACCTGAAAGGCATTGAAGATTCATTAGCCGAGGTGAAGACCGCAACAGACAAGGAAGACTACACTTCAGCGATTGAAAAGTCAAATGCCATCAAGGATAAGGCCGCTGCGATTTCGGACCAGATAAAAAAGGCCATGGAAAAAGTGGGGACGAAGAAGCAGTAATGAATATTTTTGTATAATTGAATATTTGCACCAGTAAAAAGTCACGGGCGATCTTGAGGTCAAGATCGCCCGTGCTTGGCAACGGTGCTAATTTAAATAGTTACGTTAATATTATTGCGAACACACATCCGGAGTGGTGCAAAATATTATTGAAAAAACACTTATTCTATCCATACTGATATTGGTATTTGGTTGTACTGATCCGCAGATGCCTCCAGAAGTTAAGCTGGGCGAAGAACAGGAACATAACCTCTGGAAGTCAGGGGCTGAAGTGTATGCGCCGGACGGATACAACCGTTACAGGATATCGTTTCGGAAGGCGAAAGAAAACCTGATAAAAGAAAAATCCAGATTTACATGGTTTCAGGATTACCGGGTCGTTCAGTCTTAGTTCAGAGATGTTTTGAAAGCCGGCTATGTTTTACAGGAAAAGATTTTAGAACAAAAGAACATAAAAAAAGAGAGCACCTCCAATCAGATATCCTTGCTGAAAAGCAGGATAGAAACGCTTAAGAGACTAACTTCAACGTTTTCTGCGGCAACCGTATTTCTCCGAATGACGATACGGCCATGGAAAATCTGGCGCGTTACATCATCCGGGCGTCATTCTCTCAGGAACGGATGCATTACAAGGATCAGGAGGGGAAGGTCGTTTATGCTGCCAAAGACGGGAAGTCAGTCAAGGTTTTCCCGGCGCTGGAATGGCTTGCCGCGATGTGCTCCCACATCCCGAACCGGGGCGAGCAGATGGTCAGATATTACGGCTATTACAGCAACGTCTCCCGGGGGAAACGGCAGAAGGAAGATCTGGATGACGCCATCCCCTGCATCCTCGAACCGCAGGGAAACGAAAAGGCTTTCAGGAAAAGTTGGGCCAGG
>JBAWYD010000132.1:0-6086 GCA_037143735.1 Deltaproteobacteria bacterium | reverse complement strand
AAGTATGAAATGATTCGTTTGGCCTCAATATTTGGTGGAACCTCAACATATTGAGGGATACCTTGAAGGGAGTCAGATGACTTGATCTGATTCCTTTTACATTAGCCAGCGTTTTTTCATTAGTAGATATGCGAAGAAAAAGGTTAATAGTCCGACTGAAAGCAAATATATCCATTCCGGAGATAGATTTGATATTCTGCCTCCCTCTAAGAGGATTGATTTAACTGACTCATAAAACTGGTAGGAAGGTAAAAAAGGAGCAACGGCGGTTAATCTTTGTGAAAAATCCGCTAACGCAGAAGGAAGCAGATGGGGTAGATAGAAGATAACGCCTAAAGTTCTGGCGCTAGCCTGATTGCGGCATAAAAAACCCAAAAAGATTCCGTAAGAGCTGAAACAGAAACTGCCAACCCCTATAAATGCAACATAACTCCAGACATTCCCAAGATCAAATTTACCCAGCAGATGGAGGAATAGGACTGCTATGAATATTAAAATCATGCCTAAAAACAATTTAGCAATAAGCCACTCAATTTCGCGCATGGGAGTTTGCAAAAGAGCAAGAAGTAATTTTTTTTCCTTTTCTTCGGCAACTTGCGCGGGCATTATAATGAAGCTTACCAGTAAAACTAACATTAGAATCCAGGTCGGCAAAGTTTGTTTTTGAATCCCACCTTCCTGAAGAGGCTTAATATCAGAAATCCAGTTTATGCTTTTTCCTTCTACTGCTTTTTGTAATGCAGAAAAGCTCTCCACTATTGAAAGGGTCAGTAAAGACTCTTTTTTTAAAACTACAAGATCTAAACTGTTTTGTTCTTTTTCAGATATTAATAACAGGCCGTCTATTTTTTTTTCTTTTAACCACCTTTTGCCTTCCTCTTCATTAGAAACGCGATAAACTGTAAATACTCTATCGGCTGATTTAATGGTTTGCAGAATAACAGGAGCATACATTTCTTTTTGAATAAGTCCGATATTAATTTTTTTAAAGTCTGCATCTGTCCCATCTACTAACTTCAAAGAGAAAAAAACAAAAAAAGGTATAAAAAGAATCAGAAAGATTGTCTTATTCTTAAATGCAATGGCTAAATCATTCAAAGTTAATGTAATTATATTTCTTATCATCATAGGTATAGCTTTTCATGAATTTCTGATTGGAAATATTTTTGGGGTGAACCATCAAAGACCGAATTTCCCTGATGCAGCACAATGATGCGTGTTGCAAGGGTTTTTATCTCTTCAGGTCGATGGGAAGTAAAAATGATTGTTTTTCCTGAAGAATGAAAATCTTTCAGCATTCTATAAATCTCTTTCGTCATCTCAAAGTCTATGCCCGATGTAGGTTCATCAAAAAGAAGCACAGGTGGATCTGCTAAGAGAGCGCGCCCAATGCTTACCCTTTGCCTTAACCCTTTTGATAAAACCTGTATCTTATTCTTACGAAAAGGCAGCAAATCGAATTCCTTCAGAATTTCTTCTATCCGTAAAAAGGGGACTTGAAAAAGACGAGCAAATATTTTGAGATTGTATTCAACGGAAAAGAAATCGAAAAGATTAGGAGTTTCCGGGACAAAGCCAACTTTCCTCACAACAGCCAATCTATCTTCCAGATTGATGCCGTCCACCAAAACTTGTCCACTGTCGGGAAGGAGGCAACTAGCTAACATTTTCAAAAGAGTAGATTTACCTGCTCCGTTGTGCCCGACGACGGCAATCAGTTCCCCTTTTTCTACCTCAAGATTAACTGGCAGAAGTCCTCTTTTTTCATTATAAACTTTTGTAAGATTATGAATCTCGATCTGCATAAAATATTGTCCTGTTATCCGCCTTAAACCAGTGATGACTTTGACCGGATCTGTAAAAGTCATCAGTTAAAATGGCCCAATGGTTTTATTAGCCGGCAATTCAGCAAGCAATGATATTGGTATGGAGGGATGGCAACGAATGACATTATCAGACGTTGTCATCCCTCAGAAGGCCAACGACATGGCCGGTGGTAACGTAAAGTATTTTGCATAAGATTCTTATGTTCGCTGATGTAAATAGATAATTGCAAACACTAAAACAACACACAACAAAACTCCAATGACGAATCCCATTTTCCCCTCCTTTCTTATGTTCGCTGATGTAAATAGATAATTGCAAACACTAAAACAACCACAACCAAAACTCCAATGACGAATTCCATTTTCCCCTCCTTGAATTGTTTTTCTTTTTATATCCTCATTTTCTCGTAAAAGATGACGCACCCTTTAAATGACCTTAAAGATAAATGATAAGAACTCACTTTGGGGCGAGATGACAAGGATCATAAAAATAGTAATTGCAAATGGCCTGCCAATAGCTGAAGGAAAGTCAGAAGTTTTGATTCATCCTTTAATAACAGGGGATTAGATTAACAGGAGAGGACAGGAGAAAAGTATGGACTGCCTCGTTTGGCCTCAATATTTGGTGGAACCTCAACATGTTGAGGGATACGTTGAAGGGTGGTGGACAGTTTAATCCGGTTCTTTTGTCTCCGGCCGGATTATCCCGAGCTTATGCATCCTCGCTCTTAAGGTACTCGGGTGGAGGCCCAGGATCGCTGCGGCCCCGTCCTTTCCCTCAATGCGCCATCGGGCGCCAGAAAGGATTTTAAGAATTTGGTTTCGCTCCGTCTCTTCCAATGTCCTCATAGTAGATGACAATGGGGGGAATGAAATCTCCAGTTTGTCTGCCAGATGCAACACCGGCCCGGGGCACAAGATCACAGCCCGTTCGATGATGCTTTCCAGTTCCCGGATGTTCCCGGGCCACGGATAATCCTGCAACGCCTTCATCGACTCCTTCTGGATCGACTTGATCTGTTTGCCCAATTTCCTGGAGTATCGTTCTATAAAGGCCTGAGCCATCAGCGGGATGTCTTCTTTCCGCTGCCTAAGTGGAGGGACAGTGATGGGGAAGACGTTAAGCCGATAGTAAAGGTCCTGCCGAAACCGGCCTTTGCGGACCTCTTCCTCAAGGTTTCGATTGGTCGTTGCCACAATCCGTACGTCTACTTTTATTGTATGGGACGAGCCTAGGCGCTCAAACTCGTTATGCTGAATCACCCGGAGCAGCTTGGCCTGCAACTCCAGCGGCAGCTCCCCGATCTCGTCCAGGCAAAGGGTGGAACCATTGGCGACCTCGAACCGGCCGACCTGCCGGGTATCGGCCCCGGTAAATGCCCCCTTCTCCCGGCCGAACAATTCGCTCTCAATCAAATTGCCCGGCAGGGCAGCACAGTTGACCGTGATCAAGGGCCGTTCCTTACGGGGACTCATGTCATGGATGGCGGCAGCAATAAGCTCCTTCCCCGTACCGGTCTCACCAAGGATGAGGACCGTTGTGTTCGTAGGAGCGACCTGCTCCGCTCGATAGAGGACATACTTGAGACCATCACTTTGCCCGATAATATTCTCAAAGCGATGTTTCATTTTGTTCTCGTGACGGAAGTAAATATTCTCGGTCTCCAGTTGGTCTCTCATAGCTTTGATTTCAGAAAGGGCCGTCCGAAGTTCGACCGTCCGCTCCTCCACGCGCTGTTCCAGCACCTTGTTGTAAGTCTCGATTTTCTTGTACAACAGCCGCACTTCCAGCAGGTTGTGAATACGCGTCTGTAATTCAACCAGATCAAACGGCTTGCTGATGAAATCTTTCGCGCCGGCTTCCAGTGCGCGCAGCTTGTGAGCAGGCTGGGCGGTGATCACGAGCACCGGAAGGTAGCCGTCCGGTTCGATTTCCTTGAGATATTCCATCACCTGAAATCCATCCATGCCGGGCATCAGGAGATCGAGAAGAATCAGGTCATAGCGGTTGTTGCGATGAAGCTCACATACTTCGTGCGGATCCATCGTGGACGCGATGGAAGCATAGCCGGCGCTGCGCAGCATACGCTCGAGCAGGCGGACATTGGCTTCCAGATCGTCAACGATCAGGATGCCGGCGTTGAGAATATCGGCTGCACTAATCATAAAATGGGCCCTGCTTCATTTGCTTTGACCCCCTTCTTTGGCCGCATATTTCAGAGCCACGTCCAGCGCATCCATGAACTCGTTGACTTTAATTGGCTTGGTGAGATACCGGAAAAATCCTGCCGCCAGGCCTTTCTCGATGTCACGGGGTATCGCATTGGCACTGATCGCAATGATCGGGATGTGCGTCGTGGCCGGGTCGGCGCGCAGGATTTTCAGGGCTTCGGAGCCGCTGATGTCAGGCAGATTGATGTCCATCAGGATCACCTCCGGCTGGGAGACGCGCGCAATCTCGATGCCGCTATTCCCGTTCACCGCAGTCAGCAGACGGATATTGGGGTTACGAGCAATGAATTTGCTCGACCAGCTTCATGTTAGCCGGGTTGTCCTCTACATAGAGCAGTGTGCGCAGCGGCGCGCCGCCCGGCGCTTGCGCTTGGGCAACGACTGTAGGTTCGTCTCCTCCAACTGCAAATTGTGGTGCATCAATCGACATCAGTTCGATCCAGAACACGCTTCCCACCCCGACGGTGCTTTCCACACCGATTACGCCCCCCATCAGTTCGACCAGTCGCTTGCTCACTACGAGGCCAATGCCGGTGCCTTCCTGGGCTCCACCTTCCTGGCCGAGACGGTTGAACGGCTGGAATAGCTGCGCCAGCTTTTCCGGAGGCAATCCCGCGCCGGTATCGGTGACGCTGATGCGAATGCGCCCCGGGGTGCTTGCGGTGCAATCCACGACGACTGTTTCCCTCTCAAGGTTGTATTTGATCGCATTGGAAAGAAGGTTGATGAGAACCTGCTTGACCCGGGTCTGATCGGCATTGACAAACCACGGGTTGTCGAACTGGGGAAAGGTCATCTGGATGCCGCGTTTTTGCGCCTGCGGTTCGATCATGGCCTGGCATTCGAGCATGACTTCGACCAGCGACACCGGTTCCAGCGACAGTGACAGCCTGCCGGACTCGATCGCCGAGAGATCGAGGATTTCGTTAATCAGCTTCAGCAGATACCATCCCCCCTGGAGAATCTGCTCAATGCATGCCATCTGTGAGGGTGTTGGCGGCGGGGAATCGGACTCCATCAACTGGGCGAAACCAAGGATCGCATTGAGCGGACTGCGCAGCTCATGGCTCATGCTGGACAGGAAATCAGATTTCGCCAGATTGGCTTTTTCCGCCACTAACTTGGCGCTCTCGAGCTCGGCGTTCTGATCCTGCAGTGCCTGATCGAGTCGTTCCCGCTCTGCCTCGACCAGTTTGCGCGCGGTGTTGTCGGTGCCGATCAACAGGTAGCCGATGATGGCGTCCTGCGCGTCGCGTAGCGCCGTGACGGACACCACCGCCGGAAAGCGGCTGCCGTCTCTGCGGATGTAGGTCAATTCGTATATGTCCTCGATCCCGCGCGAGGCCTTAAACACCAGGGCCTCGAAGCCCGGCGTGATCAGCGTGGAGAGCTCGACGCTCAACGCCTTGGCACGCGCGATCACTTCCTGCGAATCGGAAATGTCGGCCGGCGTGATCTTGTTCACCACTTCGGCGGCCGTGTAGCCCAGCATGCGCTCAGCGCCGACGTTGAAGATCTGAATGACACCCTTCGCGTCAGTGGCGATACTCGAGAAATTGGCGCTGTTGAAAATCGCGCTCTGTAGTGCCCCCGCCTTGAGCAGCGCCTCTTGGCGGCGGAGCTCGGTGATGCCATTCGTCGTGGCAGCGTGATCGTCGGGAATGGCAGATTCAGGGTCTTTCGCTGACATGCTACACCTCCGTCTAAGGGTGCCACTTCCTATTCCAGGCGGATGAACAATCCTTCCAGGTTGTACTCACCCGTCTCCTCAATCTCGTTTCGCTCGATTTTGATGTGGTCCACTGCGATGATGTCATTTTATTTATTGCGTTTGTATTAATGTATCAAAAAATCCATTACCTTGCCATAGATAAGATAAAAAAGTGGGGAAGGTCTCGTCAAAAGAGCTTCTTGAAGAAATTGGTGATGAGTCCCCCCTTCTGTTTAGTTTTCCCCTGGCCGGGGGCGTTGGGGTGGAAGATGGTCCTGCTGAAAACGATCCGCCACCCATCCTCTTCCTTGATCATC
>JBAWYD010000131.1:0-6131 GCA_037143735.1 Deltaproteobacteria bacterium | reverse complement strand
AAGTTTTCCCTTTCCCTTCTTCACTTCGACAAGCACGACGCTGATCGCATCGCCCTTCTCGTCCTTCACTTTCGTGTACCCGTCAAAGACCACGAAGTCGATCGGGTTGCCGATGAACCGGGCATCGGCCGGGGAGAAGGGGAACTCCGGCAGGAGCGGGGCCATCTGCTCGGAGATCCTGCCCTTCAGCGTGGAGCGCGAGCGGTTGACGGAATCCTTCCGTATGTCATTTGTGCATTCGATCTTCCAGCGTTCGAGATCATTTTTCGCACGGTCTTCGAACACGGAGATCCGCTGCCGGAAGAAGAGGTACGCGGTGATGAGGCCGAGGAGGAAGGCTGCTAAGAGAAGGAGGAGGTCGGGAGTGGACATGAGAATTCCTGATGAGAGATTGACAGGATAGGAGATATACGTGGGGAGCGGGGCGTGAAAATAATAACCAGAATAACATGCCCGCCCGGGTATGTCCACGTTTGGACGAAAGAACGTCCTCAACAACACCCTTTGGCTCTACCACCTTTGGATCAGAAACTCGTCTTTTTGGGAACTATCGGGGAGTTCACCGCAAATACTCCGGTAGAAAAATTTGAAACAATTTTTTAATCGTTACGTCGCTGTGGTTGATCACCAAGCTCAGAGAATCTTTTTCCCCGGCTCAGATCCGGGTTTGACATTGTAGACATCGGAGATCTTCATGACAACGGCAGACTTTGGAGTCAGGTTGGGCCTGATCTCTTTGATCCACGCCACATCCTGCCGGAAGATCTCGTCGTTTGTGTGGATGGTCACCGAACCCTTCATCTGGAAGCCGCCTTTCTCTCCCCACCAGGAGATGGCAATCTTCGGGTTCTCTTTCATATTTTTCAGTGTCTTGTTGAAAAACTGGTCCGAGATGAGCAGCGTCTCGTCATCCAGGAGCTTGAACCCCGCGATCGGGACGACATTGGGCGTGCGGTCTTTTGCTGATGTCGCGAGGAACACCACTTTAGTCCCCGTCAGCGATTCCTTGATCTCATCCGTGAGTTTCACCATTGCAGGTCCTCGTATTCACTATTCTTCAGTAAAGGCTCTTATTGGTTTGCAGTTCTTCTCCCATTGCCGGAACAGGGAGGGGCTGCCTGTTCCGGATCTTTTTCTTCAGAGTGGAACGAGAGCGGTTCACGGAAATCCAGAAATGATCGAAATCAAATGATGAAAAAACGAACGATTGATGTATTTTCATTCAGATAATTCCCCGGTTGCGCAATTCAAAAAAACATCTCGCACAGGCTTCTACATCGGCATGGGCGTTGTGACTTCCGGCAAAACCTGTTTCGAACAGATGGGAATGCAGCTCAACCAGCGTCGGCCACTTGTATCCATAACCGGATGGCTTTGGAATTTTACAACACTGCACAATCTTCGGGGTTTTCATCGTGCAGAACCGGGATTTTTTTAAGAGATCTGTTTCGATGCTGCACCGCAGGAATTCCGTGTGTACGATCGGTAGGTCAAAATCTGCGTTATGCGCGATGATCGCTTCGGACCGCCCGATATCACGGTTCAGCTCCGGGAGAACCTTATACAGCGACACACCCTCCCTCTTTGCCCGGTCAGTGGTAATCCCGTGAATGGAAGCAGCATCGTAAGGGATGGTAAAATCGGTCGGGTAAATGATATGACTGGTTACACTGTCCCGGTTGCCGTCGGTATCATAGACAGACCAGGCCAGCTGGACAATTCTCGGCCACCTTTCAACATCGGTCCTTCCGGGTCCTGGCAACCCTGTCGTCTCCGTATCGATGAAAAGGAGCATACATCTCATTTTTGTGACAATCGTATTTCATAATTTTTATCCTCCGGAACACCGACGATCATCTGTTTTACGGTTCAATGATAACGGGGACCTCATGCCACCAGTTGACAAGAACATCTTTGTAAGTACGGTCTTCTGCAGTACCTTGGGATGGCGGCTCCGCAGCGGCGTGATCCGCCCGGAATTTACCGCGGCACAAAAATTCTGGATGGAGCAGGGGAAGAAGGTCCATGCCATCGCCCGCGACCTGTTCCCTTCCGGGATATTTGTCAGCGGGACGGGGGCTGAAGCTGCAGCCGCCCGGACCCGGGAGCTGATCGCAAACCCGGTGACGAGGGTCATCTTCGAGGCCGCGTTCTCTGCCGGCAATTACCGCACGAAGGCGGACATCCTTATCCGTGAGGCGGGAGGTTTCTCCCTCATCGAGATCAAGTCCGGTATCAACGCAAAGGAGGAGCATGTCGACGACATGGCGTATACGACGCTCGTTGCGCAGGCGGCCGGGTTCTCCCCGTCATCTGTCCGCCTCATGCTCATCGACAAGAACTACCGGCTCGGCATGCCGGACGAGCGGCTCTTTACAACGACCGACATGACGGGGCCGGTCCTCACCCGGGTCGGAGAATTCCGGGCCGTGATGAACGAGATCGACGCCAGCTCGGGCGCCCCGCAGGAGCCCGCGCCGCAACTCACCTGGAACTGCCGGTCGTGCGAGTACTTCGGCGAATGTCTCGGGAGGGATGGCGCAGCGCACATCTTCACCATCCCGCGGCTCCGGCAGGATGCTGCCGAACGGCTGATCGCGGCCGGCATCACCACGGTGCAGCAGATCCCGGACGGGTTCAGGTTATCCGATCCCCAGCGGCGTGTCGTCGAATGTGTCCGAAGCGGGACCGTGCAGGTCGACCCCTCCCTCCGGCAGAAACTCGCGGCGATCCGGTACCCCGCATCCTACCTCGACTTCGAGACCATGATGACCGCCCTCCCGCTCTGGCCGGGCGTCGCCCCCTACGAGCACATCCCGGTCCAGTACTCCCTTCATGTCAGGAACGCGCCCGGATCGGAGATCTCCCACAGGGAGTACCTAGCCGACCCGGCCCGGGACTGCCGCCGCGAACTCGCGGAGCGGCTCATCGCCGATCTCACGGCGGACGGCGTGCGGGACGGCTCCATCATCACCTACAGCAGTTTCGAGAAGACCACGATTGCAGCACTCGCCCGGCGCTTCCCCGACCTCGCGGGCGACCTTCTCTCCCTCACCCGGCGGATCGTCGACCTCGAGCCCTGCATCAAGTGCATCAGCCACCCGCAGTTCTGCGGGCGGACGTCCATCAAGGTCGTCCTCCCCGTGCTCGTCCCCGACCTCTCCTACGACGGCCTCGCGATCGGGAACGGCGACGACGCACTGGTTACGTTCGCGATGATGGCGCAGGGGATGATGACGCCGGAGGAGATGGCGGGGAAGCAGGCGGAGTTGCTGGAGTACTGTGAGCGGGATACGCTCGCGATGGTGAGGTTGCATGAGGTGCTGAGGGGGTTTGTGGGGTCTTAAGTCATTTCTTTAACAGGGTTTATCTGGAAAAACAAATCCGGGATTTTTCAGAAGGTTCCGCTCTCCATTCCTGCGTGGCGGTGCAGCCGTGGGCATGGTTGTAGCGGGGGCACCCCGGGCTGAGACCAACATACAATTATTATCATATACTCCCAAAGATCGTACCTGAGCATGAAGACTCTCATTGAAGTCCATAAGGAAGGAAAATATTTCGTGGCGGTGGATCTCCTTACAAATGTTGCCGACCAGGGATCATCTGAAGAGGAAGCTGTGCAGAATCTCAAGAAAGGTCTTGAGGAGCATTACCAGCTTTTAATCGAGCTTACTCCCAGCAACCATAAACTGACCTATCTCGACATTGAAGTGGATACTCTTGTCAAAAATTCCTCTGCTGTCAGCTCTTGAAATTATTAGGATACTCGCTGATTTTGGATTTAAACCGGTTCGGCAGACCGGCAGCCATATTCATCTCCTGCATCCTGAATCCCGGCGGCTCGTGACGGTTCCCAACCATCCGGAACTGGCACCAGGTACTTTACTCTCGATTCTCAAACAGGCAAATATTACCAAGGAAGAATTTCTCCGGCACGTGAAATAATGGTCTTTTGACGGGGGGCATTCCGCAGCCGGCTCTGGTTCTTAGAGAGAAAAGAAGGCCAGGTTTCCCGGCTCGGGCTAGCGTCGGTTCATGGGGTTTATCCGTCGGCCGTGGTAGTGGCGGAGGGGACACCCCCTTAACCGGGCAGATCCCGGATAAGCCTTCGAAGAACCCGATGGTTCGGTCGAAGACCTCATGGTCTTCTCCTGTCTCATATCTGATGATATTCGATATTCTCAAGCCCCATTTCTGATGAAATCGGGCATCGTAACGGGCTCCGTTGTACCTCGTTTCCCTCACCCCCCTGTTCTCCAGAGGGAATAATTCACAAAAACGCGGAATCCGGGCCGGAATATCAGTTCGTTCTCCGGCGGGAATTGATGCGGTCGTATTTAGCCGAGTTATGAGGGCCGGATTTTCCCGCAGATGAATATTAGTTCACAGCATGGGGGTGATCGCGAACCGGCGGGCAGGGCACCCCTTCCGGGCGGGTGGGCGGAATTTACGTCGGTGGGGATGGTGAGGGTGTGGGCGGTTTTTGGTGGGGTGGTTGGGCCAGTATCGGCGTGGTACTGGGAGCACTTTGCATTCTTGTCGCGATTTGCTAATCCATTAATTTTTTTAAGAAAATATGCAAAAAATTGGATACGGCATTCAAAGCAGTATTTATAAGATTAAATTTGAATTATCAATTAATATAAGGATGGGGAAAAATGACACAGCTCATAAAAGTTAAAGCTGGTGACACAGAATTTTGGATTGAGCCAGAATCTGATGCTGAAACAGAACGAAAACCCGTAAAGGCCTCTGTATCGAGAGACTTAATCGAAAAAAGTTTAGATTTTGATCTTTTTTCAAAACGAATTGGTAATATCTGTGCCTCCTTAATAAAATCATTTGATGCCATACCTACAGAATTGAAACCTTCAAAAATCTCAACAGAATTTGGATTAAAAATTAGTTTAGAGGGAGACATTTTCCTCGTAAAAACAGGTGGCGAGGCTACGATAAAAATTTCTGCTGAATGGCAATCTCCATGATTTTTGATCTTAAGAATCTTCAGGATTATACGGTAAAAATCCTGGATCCAAATGATGAGTCTATTGTCGGAACTGGCTTTTTCTTCCATCCCGATGGATACATACTCACTTGTTATCACGTTATTGAACCCATTTTGAACAAACAAAAGGATAGCACCTCAAGCGACCTTTTTCAGATTTCATTAAATCGTAGACCTGAAAAAATTGAGGCCTCACTTATTCATGAATATTCTTTCAAAGATGCAGATATTGCGGTTTTAAAAATCAAAGAAAATTCAATCGAATCTGAATTAATTCGGTACCTCCCATTGGAAATTCATGATGAGCGATGGAATTCAACTTTCGAAAAAATTACATGTTTTGGATATCCACAAGGTTCCTTCATTGAGCAAGGAATCCAAGCATCTGGCGAAATTTCTGGGACTGCGAACCTCGACAATCATTCGGTTTTTCAAGTTGGCGGATTTGGGATTAAAGAAATAAGTCCCGGATATAGTGGAAGCCCTGTGATCTGTTTCCGAACAAAAAAAGTAATTGGCCTAATTAATGCGACATATAAAAAACAGGAAAATTTAGCTTTCTTCATTTCACTTTCAAATATAATTAAACATTGGGAAAAAAATTGGATAGAAATAATAGAGTTCCATGATGTTTACAGAAAAATTCGGAAAGAAATTTCTTCAGAATCTGATCGGCTTCTTCAAGAAAAGTTACAGAAATCTCCATTTATTTCTCTTGGTTTGCAACGGGGCGATATACCGAAAAAAAAGAAAACGGATCACGAAGAGGATTTTTTCCGAAGAAATAACAATGGTAAATTTATCCACCAACGCGAGTGGCATAATTTTTCGATCAACAATCTAATGCCTCCAACTGGGTCATACCTTCTCTCTTCAGATGTCGGATTTGGTAAAACAACCTTTCTTTATTGGCTTACATGCGAAATAAACAAGAATTCCGATAATTTTGCTATATGTATCATATGTTCCACATTTGCGGAGTGGAAGCCAGAATCTTGGGATGATCTCAAAGGAAAAATTTCTAATTTGTTCAAACCACTCTTTCAGAGTATTACAACAGAAACAATGTTCATAAACGATGAAGACATCAAAGATTGCTTTGATTTCTATTTTTACAAAAATAAAA
>JBAWYD010000130.1:0-6172 GCA_037143735.1 Deltaproteobacteria bacterium | reverse complement strand
AGCTTCTCCAGATCGGCCTTCGCGTATTTCCCGGCGCCTTTTGTAATGACCGTCTTGATCGATCTCAGGCTGGTATTCTGCTTTGTCAGAGGCTTTGGTTTCATTCCGCTGAGGTCCCGCTTGACCTTTTTGTATTCCGTCAGCCTGCTCTCTAATTTGGCATTGGTCACGGGCTTCTTCATCACCTCCTGGAATATCTTTACGAGATCGGGATTATCCAGGTTCGCAGCGAAAAGATACCCTTGGGAGACGGGTAGCTTTCCCTCCCGGAGGGCCGCCTGAATCTCATCGGAAAGTTTCAAAAGTGAAAGTGATCTGTGCAGCGTCTGTATTGACTTTCCAGAGATTTTAACTGTCTCTCTCACTGTGAGAGAAACGGCATCGGGAACGTAGTCGGGTGTCCGGCTGTAATTAACCAGTTCGCTCATAAGCCCCTCAAGATTGTACCCTTTATCGGGATGCTTCGTCTGAACATACGCCAGGATTCCCTTTGCCTGATCAATGGGGTTCAAATCCTCCCGCTGCATGTTCTCCGTCAACTGGTAGGCCAGGATCTCATCCTTCTGCGTGACCGCATCCATTACCCGCACCGGGATAGTCACCATGCCCAGCTTCTGAGAGGCGAGGAAACGACGTTCACCGCACAGAAGAAGATAATTGCCGTCCTTCGGCGTCACAAGAAGCGGCTCCAAAACGCCCCGGTCTTTGATCGACTCCATCAGCGCTTTGAAGGACTCACTTTCCGTATCTATCCCCGTGCGAATCTGTTCCTCCACCATAATCTTCCCCAATGGCAGATACATAAACTCCTGGCTGCCGTTCATTTCCTCTGCGGTCATTTCCTCTGCGGTCATTTTACCTGTCCCCCATGTTAATTATTCTGTCGTACATAAAAAGTTCCCGTTTATCCTTGACTATTTGTTTCACCTACAAAGTGTTAGGCAAAGGTAATTATAAAAAGTAATGATTACGGGTTATAAGGTGCACAGGAAGCGTCAGCCTTCCATCTTATAGTTCTCCTCCTTGAAAAGTCTCACGCAAGCCGCCACGACATCGGGGTCGTACCTGGAGCCGCTATGGGATGATATTTCTTCCAGAGCCTCATTCAAAGGAAAGGCAGCTCTATAGCTCCTGTGGCTGGTCAAATCTTCCATTGCAACGGCAACCGCCAGAATCCTGGCTTCGATGAGAATGTCCTCCCCATTGATCCCCTCGGGGAATCCGGAACCATCAAAACACTCACGATGTTGCAGAACAATGTTGGCGACGGGCCAGGGGAAATCGACTGCTTCCAAAATGTCGTAACTATACTGGGGGTACTTGCGATACATGATCAGCATAAGTCCTGTCAACTTTCCAGAATTCTCGATGATGCTAACGGGCATACTCACAAGACCGATGTCATAGACATACGCTGCCATCCGGAGCCCCTCCATCCAGAAGTCGGAAAGTTCCATTTCCTTGGCGATGGCCTGTGCCAATTTCGCCAACCGCTGGTGATGACCGGGAGCATAGGGTCCTCGCAATTCAATTGCCCCCGATACGGCATCAATCGTTCCCTTGAAGCACTTAACCAGACGGTCAAGATAGTCTTTGATTTGTTTATCTGCCCTGTGTTTGTGGAGGGCCATCTCAATATTTGAGTACAGTTCATGCTCTTTGAAAGGTTTGACC
Source organism: Deltaproteobacteria bacterium (assembly GCA_037143735.1). Taxonomy (GTDB): domain Bacteria; phylum Desulfobacterota; class Syntrophia; order Syntrophales; family UBA2185; genus JAPLJQ01. The sequence continues at coordinate 4,498 of JBAWYD010000130.1, read as the reverse complement.
AGATAACCGAAAGGTTTTGTCTGTTTTGCCCGTTCGATATATTCCGGCTTGGTGTAAGCGGTAAGATATATGACCGGGATATCGGACTGCAAAGCGATCTGCTCGGCAGTTTCAATGCCGTCCATTTTACCCTTCAAAACAATATCCATCAGGATCAGGTCGGGCCTTTCCGTTTCCACCTTTCGGATGGCCTCGTCTCCCGTGGATGCTGTCGAGCAAACTTCGTAACCGAAATTTTTCAGATCGCCGCAAATCTGTTTGGCAACGGTCCATTCGTCTTCCACGACCAGGATCTTTTCATTGTTCATAACGACCTCTCCTCCAAAAATCATAAGGGAAATGTGATCCGGAACTCTGTTCCCTTGTCTCGTCTTACCTCTATCTGACCGTCCAGCTGATTTTTCACCAGCCCGTTCACCAGATCCAACCCCAAAGACCGGGGTTTGTGGATATCAACATCGTCCGGCAGGCCCAAGCCATTATCCCGGACAGCGATCTCGATTTCTTTGTTTTCCGTTTCACGGATGATGATCTGTAATTTACCTTGTCTGCCTCCGGGAAAGGCGTGTTTAAGCGCATTGGAAATCAATTCATTCAGAATCAAACCACAGGGAATCGCTTTGTTAACATCCACATGAACCTCACCGTCGGTTTGGACGATCAGAGCTATTTTCCATTGATTGATTTTGTGCGATTGAAATAACTCCTGTGAGAGGGTTCTCACATAACCGGCCAGATCAATTCTTGAGAAATCCTTTGACCCGTAGAGTTTTTCATGGACCAGCGCCATGGCGTGGATTCGGCTCTGGCTCTCATTCAGCCTTTCCGTCAACTCCGGATTCCCGCATGCACTCGCCTGGAGTTTGAGAAGGCTGGATATCACCTGCATGTTGTTCTTTACCCGGTGATGGATTTCGTTAAGGAGGATATCTTTCTCCCGAAGTGATGCCTTGATCCTATCCTCCGCCCGTCTAATATCCGTAATATCACGCGCCGTCAACAATAAACCGGTTACAGTACCATGCTCATCCCCGATCGCCTTGCACCTCCATGCCAGAAGCCGAACAGCGCCGTCCTTACGTCTCTGCTGACTTTCGATATAAATGACCTTTTCTGTAACTTCGTATACAGGCTGGACTACGTCATATGTCTCCTGCTCCCCAACGAAATATTCCGCAGCCTCTTTGCCGATAACATCTTCACCGAAGAACTCGAATCCGGCTCTGTTCGACCACGTATAAATCCTGTTCGTGTCAACCTCCATGATGATATCAGGGACTGTCGTAAGGATTGCATTCTGGCGTGCGGAAAGGGTTCGCAAATCGAGTGTACGGTCAAGAATCTGCTTTTCCATATCCTGATGCCATGTTTGAAGGCGAGCAATCATCCCGTTGAAAACCGAGGCGAGCCGGCCGATCTCAGACTGGTCGGGCGCCGATGTCCGGGCGGTGAGATCGCCGGATTCTATCCGGCGGGCAACATCAGTCAGTTCATTAACTGGCAGGGATATCTGTCTTGCAAGAAAAATACAGAGGCCGATCCCGATAATGAACAGGAAAAGCCAGAGGATGATTTGACGGGAGAAATCGGCCCGGGCGGGCTTGAGGGCAACCATGCGATCCACCTTGAGGACTAAAGCCAGGGCAATGCCGCGGTCAATCCTGACCTGGCGATGGAAGGCAAGAACGGGACGTCCATCCTGATCCGGGCCGTCGTAGGGACCGTCAATTCCCGAAATTGCGAGACTGATCGGGGCAAATGATTCGATGTTGGATATATTCTCGCGTTGGGCATCGGCGACGGTGCTTTTTTCACCAAACTCTGTGAAAATCCCTCCGGATTTAATGGCGATGATACATTTCCAGTCGCGGGAGAGGTCACTGCTTACCGACCAGATGAGCGGGCGTAACATTTTCTCGACATTGATTTCTGCGACAAGAACGGCCATAATCCTTTCCGGCATGTACGTGGACAACACCTGATGAAAAATTCTTAAACGAATTTTCTTGTCAGCCGGGTGATGAATTTCGATGGTTTCCAGATAGCCGGGGATAATGAGCCTGGACAGTTTGTCGGGGGTGATGGCTATGTCACTGGCGTTGCGGGCGCCGGTAAAACCTCCGCCGCCGGCCCGGATCGAAGCACTGCCGGGATCCAGGATTGCGACGGACGCGATGCCTTTATTGCTCGACAGAAATGCCTTGAGTTCTCCGGCAAGTTCCTTATCGGATTGAGCGGTCCTGCGTTCAATTGCCCGGCGGAGTAACAGCGAAGCGGTCAATCCACTGACATCAGCGCGGCTTTCTTCGACCCAGTTCGATATACGCCGGCCGAGGAGGCCGGACACGAGATCCATGTCGTTCAGGGTTCGGGCGCGATACGTGTCGAAGCGGCCCTTGTTGGCGGTGCCGGGTACGCCGGCTATATCGGTAGTTATCATGAAGACGAGGAACAGGATTAGAAGAACACTGAACCCCAGGAGTAAGCGCTTCATGAAACTGGCCGGGACGATATTAATGTTCATGGTGAGACCTCTTTGTCCTGGTAGAGCTTGTCCGGTGCATAATCAAAGCGGTCGATCTGCCATGTTTTGCCGGCGTTGATTATTTCAGGGAGGTCTCTCAGTTTGACGTGACTGAGAAGGCTCTTCCACTCTGCATCAGGCGGGAGGATGCCGATTTTTTTTAAAAAATCGAATTGCTGGTGCTGAAGTCCCTGCTCGTCGCTGAAATCGAGTGGAAGCATGGGGAAGGATGCATTGTCGGTAGAAACTTTCCGAAGCCAGCTTATCCATTTTTCATTCGCATCGACAACGGATTTTCCTGAAAACCGGATTTGAGCCTGACGAACTTGCAGAAGACCGGTATAAAGATTTGCTTCATCCAACCTGCTCCAACGTACTTGACGAACCACGGCCGCAAGAACGGCTTTCATAAGATACGGATGCCTTTCCGCAAAACCCAGGTCGATGCCGAAATAGTTGCATGTGTTTGAACTGGAAACGATAGTGCTGCCGGGAACATTTTCGAGAATCGCCGTAATGAATGGAGGCCATATGGCGACCGCATCAACGCTGTTGCTTTTAAGGGACGGCTCGGCTTCTGCGGGTTTCAAGGGAACGGAAACAATATCGTTAATTGACAGACCGGCTGAACGGAGTGCGCGTTCGAGCGTGAAATGGGCGCTCGTTTTGGGAGGATAGCCGATGCGCATTCCCTTGAGATCAGACGGGGCGACTCTACCGTTCGTAATGACTGCATTTTCCGACTGAGCCGTGACGGCATATATGCCCATGTTGTACTGCAGCATACTGATGAATGCCGGGATATCGCCGAGTATCACTACGTCGAGACGACCGTCGGTATAGGGGAGCATGTCATTTCCACTCCGGTATCTGTGTTCGCGCAGCTTCCAACCCTCTGCGGCTAACTGTTGCCGCAGGATGCGGTCGCGAAACAGGTATTCGGTTAAAAAGGTGGAATTTACCGTATTGGGTTGCGTGCCGATATCTATTATTTTTGCCTCGTCAGCACGGCCATAGTCATATTTATCATAAGCCGGGGCGACTGGGGCTACATTAATGGCTGGCTGGAACTGAAGAAGCGCAAAGAAGACGACAACTCCTGTAATAATGAGTAGCAGAAGTGCGAGTAGTATCTTAGTTTTCATTGTGAATCTCCTCAAGCCAGGTCTCATCCATCCGTCAACATCCGTATCCTCCATATAGCAATTATGGAAGAAAAGAGCATTATTGATAACCATCTGAAATCAAGCATCTTCAGCGAGGTTAACGTTTTGCGGACTTCAGGAAAGATGCTGGCCCCCTCGGAGACAAAATTTCTGCTGTCCTGCGCTTGCACCTTTCATCCCGTAAGCCCCCACAGAAGTACGGTAACCTCCACTGAGGCCAAATATTGGCACCTTCCGATAACTCCTTTTCACGGCAGACTCCAGAAGGTTAAGTGGAAGGTTGATGGGTTTACTGAGCTAAAAAAGAGAAACGATGATTACCTCTTGGTAAGGCACGCAGCATAGCGGCCACAAGCCACACCGGCTGCTTCGGGTAAGTATATGGACAGTCGTAGATGTTGCATGATGATATTGCCATGTGAATACAGTAAGTTAGAATGACGGGGGGGGGGGGGGGGGGGAAAACACCCTTTGGGGGGGGGGAGTCTCCCAAAAAAACAAAGTTTTTTATCCCGGTTAAGGTCGCGAAGTGGGCCGGGCCGCTGTCGTTGGTGATCAAGGCCTCCGAGACGCAGAATAGATCCATCAACTCTTCAAAGGTGGTCTCGCCGGTTAGATCCAGGCAGCGCGGATCAGACAACTTTTCCGCCAGTTGGCCGGTGGTTTCCCGGTCCGCGCCGGCCCCCATCAGGACCACGATCCGGTTGGGATTTTCCAGCAACCGTCGGGCCAGTTCCACATAATTTTCCAGGGGCCAGGCCCGGATGGGGATTTCCCCGGCGCTGGGATTTAAAATGACAATCCGACC
>JBAWYD010000129.1:0-6244 GCA_037143735.1 Deltaproteobacteria bacterium | reverse complement strand
ACGTATTGATGATAATCAAGATCAAGCTTACGGAAGACTTTTTCGACGAATTCCCTTACGGAGTGGGTCTCGCCCGTGGCAATCACGTAATCATCAGCCTCTTCCTGCTGGAGCATCAGCCACATGGCCTCGACGTAATCACCGGCAAATCCCCAGTCTCTCTTTGCTTCCAGATTTCCAAGATACAGCTTATCCCTTAGTCCCAGCTTGATCTGAGTGGCTGCCTTTGTGATCTTCCGGGTCACGAAGGTCTCGCCGCGACGGGGGGATTCGTGGTTGAACAGGATGCCGTTACAGGCATAAAGGTTGTAAGCCTCCCGGTAATTTTTCACCACATAATAGGCATAGACCTTGGCGGCGGCATAGGGGCTCCGGGGCTGGAAGGGAGTCATCTCGTTCTGGGGAGGCGGCGCGGCGCCGAACATTTCACTTGACGAGGCCTGATAGAATTTTGCGTTGATGCCGGTTTTACGGATGGCTTCAAGGATACGCAGCGTCCCAAGGCCGGTGACATCTCCTGTATATTCCGGCATATCAAAGCTGACCCGCACGTGACTCTGAGCTCCCAGGTGATAGATTTCATCAGGCCGGATGGTGTGCAGAAGATCCGTCAGCTGCCCTGATACGGATAGATCCCCGTAGTAAAGGTAAATCCTGGCGTCAGGGTCGTGGAAGTCCCTGTAGAGGTGGTCGATGCGGTCTGTGTTGAATGTGCTCGATCGGCGGATGAGGCCATGAATCTCATATCCCTTTCCAAGCAGAAACTCCGCCAGATAAGATCCGTCCTGCCCCGTAATGCCCGTAATGAACGCCTTTTTCATCTTACCTTCCCCTGTATATTATAGTACTCCCTGTACCATTTCACGAAATGCCCGACGCCGTCTTTGATCGACGTGTCCGGCCTGAAGCCCACATCGGCCATGAGATCGTCGATTTCCGCATATGTAGCAGGAACATCCCCCGGTTGCAAGGGGAGCATTTGTTTTTTTGCCGTTTTGCCGAGTTCTTTTTCCAGGATGTTGATAAATTCCAGCAGCTCGACAGGATTGTTGTTCCCGATGTTGTAAATTTTATAGGGTGCAAAACTTGTTGCCGGGTCCGGGAAGTCTCCGCGCCAATCCGGATTGGGTTGGGGAATTTTTTCCGTCAACCGGAATACACCTTCGACGATATCGTCGACATAGGTGAAATCCCTCTGCATTTTCCCTTCGTTATACACGTCGATGGGGCTGTTTTCGAGGATGGCCTTTGTGAACAGAAAGAGCGCCATATCCGGTCTTCCCCAAGGACCGTAAACGGTAAAAAACCGCAGCCCCGTGCAGGGTATTCCGTAGAGACATGCATAGGTGTGGGCCATCAGCTCATTGGCTTTTTTTGTGGCGGCATAAAGGCTGACGGGATGGTCTACATTGTGGTGGACGGAGAAAGGCATCAGGGTGTTGGCCCCGTAGACCGAACTCGACGAGGCAAAAATCAGATGTTCAACCCGATTGTGTCTGCATCCCTCAAGGATGTTCAGGAAGCCAGTGATGTTACTGTCCACATAAGCGTGGGGGTTTATCAGGGAGTATCGGACACCCGCCTGAGCAGCCAGATGAACGACGATTTTCGGCTTTACATCTGCAAAGAGCGATGCCATGGACTCTCTGTCTGCAATGTCCATTTTGATGAAACGAAAATTCGGGTCCGGCGTAAGCAGGGCAAGCCGCCCCTTTTTTAAGTTCACATCGTAATAATCGTTCATGTTGTCCAGGCCGACGACGGTATGGCCGGCCTTCAGATATCGCCTGACTGAATGGAAACCGATGAAGCCGGCGGCACCGGTGACGAGAATCTTTTTCATGAGATTGTATGATTCCTTTTCTTAAAGCATTTTCAATGTTTCCGCACAGGCAGCGATGGTTTTTCCCATGTCTTCATCCGTGTGGGCGAATGAGAGAAAAGCGGCTTCGAACTGGGATGGCGCCAAATTGATCCCCCTGGCAAGCATGCCCCTGAAGTAGCGGGCGAAACGCTTCGTGTCGCTTTTCACGGCTGAGGTGTAGTCGAAAACCTCTTCCGCGGTGAAAAAAACGGTGAACATGGAACCGATCCGGTTGATGCGAACGGGAACATTCGCCTGATCAAAACATTTTTTCATGTCATCACAGAGAGAGGCAGTCTTTCGCTCAAGCCCGCCATACCCATCCCTGTTTTTATCAAGAAGTTTCAGGGTTGTGAGCCCCGCCGACATGGCCACGGGATTTCCGGAAAGGGTGCCCGCCTGATAGACCGGCCCAACCGGGGCCAGATGTTCCATAATGTCTTTCCTCCCTCCAAAGGCGCCCACAGGAAGCCCTCCCCCGATGATCTTTCCCAGACACGTCAGATCGGGATCGATGCCCGCAAGATTCTGGAAGCCGCCATAGCAGATCCGGAAGCCGGTGATCACTTCGTCAAAAATAAGGAGAATTCCCCGCTCGCGGGTGATCTCTCTCAGCGTTTCGAGGAAACCGTGTTTCGGCGGGACGACACCCATGTTTCCGGCAACGGGCTCCACGATGATGCAGGCCAGTTCATCGCCGTATATTTCCACTGCGGATTTGAGTGCTTCGACGTCGTTGAAGGGGAGTGTGATGGTTAATTCCGCCAACGCCTGCGGGATGCCGGGACTTCCCGGGATGCCGAATGTTGCCACGCCTGAACCTGCCTTCACCAGAAGGGAATCCGCGTGACCGTGGTAACAGCCTTCAAATTTGATGATCCGGTCTCTTCCGGTAAACCCGCGGGCAAGGCGGATGGCGCTCATGGCCGCTTCCGTCCCTGAACTGACCATTCTCACCATATCAACGGAGGGAAAGGCGTCAACGATGCACTGCGCCATTTCAACTTCCAGTTCTGTCGGCGCCCCGTAACTGGTTCCTCTCTCCGCCGCCTTTTGAATAGCGGCGACAACCTCGGGGTGGCTATGACCCAGAATCATCGGTCCCCAGGATGCCACATAATCGATGTATTCCCTGCCGTCGGCGTCGAATATCTTTGAACCGCCGGCCCGGGCAATAAAGAGAGGCGTTGCATCCACGGCCTTGAACGCCCGTACGGGGCTGTTGACGCCTCCCGGTATTATTTTCCCCGCCTTTTGGAAAAGTATTTCCGATGAATGAGCCATTTTAAAAATACTCCATAGAGCTTTTTTTGTATTCTTCCTCGCTGGTGAGGACTTTAAAATCCCTGACGCCCGATGCTTCCGAAAGTTTCCGCATGACGCCGTCCCCTTCTCCTTCGCGGAAGTGCACCATTGTAAAGATCGCGTATTTTCCTTCAAACGGGGGCGTTCTTTCGTAACAATGGGTGATCTCCGGGAAAGAGGCCAGGATGTTTCCTACGGCCTCGCGCTGATCTTCGGGAACTGCCCAGACAACCATGGCGTTTTCCGTATAACCGGCCTTCTGGTGACGGATGACGGCGCCGAATTTCCGGATGACGCCTCTTTTCATCATTTTGCCTATATGCTCAAGGATGTCTTTTTCAGACATCCCCGCAAGGTTTCCCAGTTTTCTGAAGGGCCTTTTTTCAAGGGGCAGATCCCTCTGGATGATTTGTGCGATTTTCATTTCTTTTTCTGAAATCATGAAAAGACCTTTAAACTTTCTTTCGTTTTAATCACTGTGCCTATCCACCCCGCCTTTAGTCTGGTAGCTTCACTTTTGCGCGCATGGTCTTCTTTTCCGATTGCATGTGCTTGAGTTCGAGAACCTTTTCCTTCGCCCGCCTTGAACGCCGCCGCTTCTGCCGTTTGATTTTTTCGATCCGCTGCTTTTCCGCATTGATCATTCCCCGCTGAAGCCGTTCTATCCGGTCCAAAAGCAGGCGTCTTGCGAGGAAACGGTTCATCACCTGGGATCGTTCCTGTTGACATTTCACGGAAAGTCCCGTTGGCATATGGACAAGATACACACAGGAAGAAGATTTGTTCACCTTCTGCCCGCCGGGTCCGGATGACCGGATAAAGCTCTCCCGGAAGTCGCCCTCCGAAACTCCCAACCGCACCATGCGTGCTTCGAGCGCCGTTTCTTTTTCCGGTGAAACATTAAATAAACTCATACGAGGCCGCTTTCAGAGTGTAACATCTCCCAAAGACCTCATCTTTTTCCCGGCCTTGAGATTTCCCTCAATCTGTTCGAGCGTCACCCCCTTCGTCTCCGGCACAAAAACCGCGACAAAGGCGACGGCCAATACGCAGAAGACCGCAAACAGGAAGAAAATCGATGCGTTCCCGTAAGTTTGCATGAAGGTAAGAGCGTTGTCCATCAATAACCCCGCAAATGTCCAGTTCACCATGGTCGTCACAGTCATTCCCAACTCCCGTCCCTGCAGGGGAAAAATCTCCGAACAGACGAGCCACGCCACCGGCCCCCACGAAACGGCAAATCCAAAGATATAGATGACAACCGCAAGGAGAAGAATGGTTTTTGGCGCTGCTCCGATCATCGCCGGGTCAGACTGATTGCCGATAATGCTGAAAACGATACCCGCAGAAACCATGGTTATCAGCATGCACAGCGCCCCGACGTACAAGAGCTTCTTGCGACCCCATTTTTCCACAAGCCAGATAGCAGGAAAGGTGAAGAGCATATTGACCGTCGGCACGGTCATCATCGCGATAATATCTTTCATCCCTGCATATCCAAAAATGGTCGGGGCGTAGTAGATCATCACATTGATCCCTACAAGTTGCTGAAACATCTGGAGAAAAATTCCGACAATCAATATCTTGATGAAATATCCTTTAAACACGATACCGATGTTAACGCCCTGGTTGGTCAGGGTCTCCTCAATCTCTTTAATTTCACGGTGGACATCATCCGGGGTATTGAGAGTTTTCTGAAGAACCGCAATCGCCTGCTCCCGTCTTCCCTTTAGTATAAGCCAGCGAGGGCTCTCCGGCAGAATCAGGCTTCCCATAAACATGAGCGCCGCGAAAATCACAATGACGGCAAACATGACAGGAAGCGCTTTTTCGGGGCTCACAATCCACTTCGCAATAAAGACATTGGTTGCCGAAATCAAAAAGATACCGATCGTAATAAACAACTGAAAAAGCGTTCCCATGGCGCCTCGAATCGAAGCGGGGGCCGTTTCCGAAAGATAGAGGGGAACAGTGAAGGAAGCGATGCCGACAGCAAAACCAAGAAAAAAACGACAGGAGGACATAATCGCCATCGGGGGAAGAAACGCCGAGAGAAGAGACGCCGCGCAAAAAATGAACCCCGACAGCACAAGGCTCTTTTTTCGGCCTAAAAATCTCGCAAAGAGACCCGAGAGAAGGGCGCCGATCACCCCCCCTATTGCAAGAATCGCGGAGTAATGTTCCGCTCCCTTGGTGTCGAGTCCGTAGACCTTCTGAATTGTCTGCAGAGAATTGGCGATAAAACCCTGATCCAATCCAAAGAGTAACCCGCCGAGCGCCGCCGTTCCACAGATGAAAAAAACTATTGTCTTGTATCCTGTGTTCATATTTTCCGCCCTTGTGAGTTCAGATTCGATACCTGTCAACCGGGTGAGATCATGTAGCCACTCAGCGCCGGGTAAAAGCCGCCACAGCGCCGATAATCGCGGCGCCAATTCCCGATCCATCCTTGGCAAGCTCGAGTTTTATCCTCGCACCGCGATCTCCGAACAGATCGTGAAGGATGTCTATCATCTGATCTTGAAATCCGGGATATTTTTCAAAGAGGGAACCATCGATCGCGATGGTATGCTCCGATTCAAGCTTTGCATCCATCCAGGCGACGACAGCGGCAATCGCCGCTCCGGCTAATTTAGCAGACCTGGTGGAAACGATGCGGCAGATTTCCCGGATGGTCCGTCTATCCGTTTCCGAAACATCCCTGACACCAAAGTGGTCAAGAAAGTCAGCGCCTTGGGCCGTCATCGAAAGATGCTCCGTGGTCAGCGCATATCCCTTTGAAAAAGCGGATAGACTTGTCCCCCTGAAAAGCAGTCCCTGCTCCATCATCTCAACGATCACCAGTCTTGCGATCTCACCCAGGTACATCCCCGAGACCATCTTTTCAAACAGTTGTTTGCCGGCGTTGAGAGAGGCGCGATCCAGGACATTATCGTAAATATTCGTCTTGAGCTGATTGAAGCCCCCCCACTCCATATTGACGATCATCTCTCCGGAAGCGCCAAGCCCCGGACACTTCAGGATATGGGCGATCTTTTCCGGATAGCAGGCGTTTGTCCCCGTGCCGAGGATCAC
>JBAWYD010000128.1:0-6355 GCA_037143735.1 Deltaproteobacteria bacterium | reverse complement strand
GGAATTTTTGTCTTTTGATGAACGAAAACGCCTCATTGACCTTCGGCTTTCGGAAATGGTCACCTTGGGTTATCAGAAATCTTCCCGAATCAAAAGAATATGCGATGAATTGAAATTAGCCCACTCTACTATAAAGACAGTAAATGATTTTGAACGTTTCCCTGTTCTATCCAGATCAAAGCTGATTGAACTGGAATCTCTGGAACCTCCCTTCGGCGGGTTCCAGAATACCGATGAGGACATTGACCGAATATTCACGTCTCCAGGACCTGTTTACGAACCACACCTATCTGAGGATGATCCCTTGTGGGCACGGGCTTATGTTGCAGCCGGCATCAAAAAGGGAGACGTGGTTCTCAATGCTTTTTCATACCATATGGTTGCTGCCGGACTGACCTTCCATGGGGGATTGAGGCGTATCGGCGCCACGGTTATACCGTCGGGAACGTCAAGTTCCCAGATTCAGGTTCAATTGATCCGTGATCTGGGTGTCACCGCCTTCACAGGCACCCCGAGCTTTTTTATGTCAATCATTAAAAAAGCGGAGGAAATGGGATACGATTTTAAAAATGATTTCAGACTCCGCTGTGCGTGTTTTGCCGCCGAACCGCTCGAACCGTCGTTGAGAGAAATATTCGAAAGGCGATACGCCGTTGATACTTATCAGATGTATGGTGCAACGGAAGTCGGAGATATTGCATTCGAATGCAATGAAAAGAAGGGATGGCACATCTGTGAAGAAGTCTTTGTTGAAATTGTCGATCCTATAACGGGCAAACGTGTTTCACCTGGAAACTTCGGAGAAGTCGTTGTAACTCGATTTAACAATATATTTTTCCTTTTTCGCTTCGGTACAGGCGACCTCTCAAGATTAATAGAATCTCCCTGTCCCTGCGGGAGAACATCCTATCGGCTGGATGGTATTGCGGGCCGTATCGGTGACGCAGTCAAAGTCAGGGGGCTTTTCATTACACCCAATCAACTCAAAAAAATAACGGGAAAATTTCAAAATACGAAATTCCAGGCCCTTATCAACCGGTCTGCCCATGAAGACATATTAACGCTGAAAGTGGAACCGACGCAGTCACAAGGGGATTATCATTCTCTTGAAATGGAAATCAGAGACCACTTCAAGGACGTATGTACGGTCAAGCTTGACAAGTTGTTATTCGTAGAACAGGGTACGATCAAGGAGGATGAGCCGTTAATAGTCGACCTGAGGAAATGGACGTGATGCCTCTTTTTCGGAAAGCTCCGTGCAGTGTGTGTTAACTATACTAATTTGCCGTTACCGACATGTCTTTCAGTTTAAGTTGAATATCGGAGCTACCGTTCCAGTTTGTGATTTGGGGGGTAAATGCGATGTCCACAGCCCCTCCTGAAAGAGAATGGATAAAATGACCCTTACTAAACCAGATGGAATTGATGGATAACCCATCCCCGGATACCCGCATCCGCAGGTGATTATTGCCCACAACTGTCTTCGACGTAACATGTATATTCCTCACACATAGAACTGGCTCAGGATTTCTACTTCCAAAAGGTGCAAGCATACCGACCTGAGACAGTAGATCATGATTAATTTCACGAAGATCGCATTGTGCATCAATGATGGTATACGATATAAAGTCAGATACATCCATTTCTTCTCTAATGACCTGTTCAAGAAGGGCCGCGAATTCCTTTATATCCTCTTCCCTGATTAAGATGCCGGCGGCATAACGGTGACCGCCATAAGACAGCAGCAAAGAATCACATTTCTTCAAACCCTGATAAATGTTAAAATCCGCTACACTTCTTCCGGAGCCTTTGCCAATCCCATCCCTAAGGCTGATCAAGATGGCAGGACGGTAATATCGATCCACCAGTCTCGAGGCAACAATGCCGATAACTCCCGGATGCCATTTATCGGACGCAAAAACAAGAGCCCCCATCGTTTCAGGATTAATGGTTGTTTCTATTTCATCAAGAATTTCGCTTAATATGTTTTTTTCCATGAATTGTCGTTTACGGTTGTACATCTCCAGTCGATTCGCAATTTTTCTTGCCTCATCCATGTCATCTGTTAATAGAAGTTGAACTGCCTCCAGAGCGGAAGCAATCCGTCCCGCTGCATTGATTCTCGGTATAAGACAAAAGGATGCTTTGCCAGAATCGATGACCTGATTCTCAATGCCGCATACCTCCTTAAGAGCTTTTATTCCCACTCTCTTCCCCTCTGTAATCAAATCAAGACCGACTTTGGCAAATATTCGGTTCTCATCAACCAGAGGCGAAATATCTCCGATGGTTCCAAGTGCAACAAGATCCAGATATTCTCGCAAATTTGGATACCGCCTGTTGTTCCAGAAACCTTCTTTACGAAGAGTTCCTCGCAGAGCAATGAGAAAATTAAAGACAATACCTACAGCAGCAAGATTCTTAAAGGGGAATCTACAATCCTTGCGATTCTGATTAATGACGGCAACTGCATCGGGAATCGTATTCGGAACCTCATGATGATCTAAAACGATAACATCCATTCCAACAGATTTTGCATAGGATATTTGTTCGTGGTCTGAAACTCCACAATCGACGGTTACTATCAACTTTACGCCTTCAGCATTAAATTTATCTATAGCAGGTCTGTTTAGACCATATCCCTCTTGAATTCTGTCAGGTATGTAATAAGCAGCATTATGTCCTATATCACGAAGAAATTTAACAAGAACAACAACGGAGGTAATGCCATCGGCATCATAGTCGCCATAAATGCCCACTTTCTCCTGGCAATGGATGGCTTTGATCATTCTCTGAACGCCCTGATGCATATCCTTCATCAGAAAAGGGTTGTGTAGGTCATTCAGAGACGGAGATAGATACCTGTGGGCATCCTCGGGTGTCAGGATATGACGGGTCGTCAGAATCCTGGATAAAATGGGCGTAATCCCGAGTTCTCTGACAAACCGATTTTGTATATCTTCATTACCCTCACTCAATTTCCATTGAGTTGTCGGTAAAGTGCCCACTTTCATGGTCGACACCCGTAATCCTCTTCCATTGCTAAATCCAGTTCTTCAATAATCTTAGCATACTATCAGTAAGATTTTTCATGTCAAGAAGAGAATAGGCGGTTGGAACATTATGATATGAAAATGAGGAAGGAAACGGAGGCGATAAAACCGATACAATTTCTTTGGGTAATCTCAATTAGGTGGCCTTCCGGCTATATGAAGGCGGACTAATTGGTTTCGAGCAAACTTCATGACGGCAACACGTTTGAGCCTGCTATGAAAAACGCAATGAATACATCCACCCTATCTGCCCCCTCAAGGGCTCTATAAGGCCTTCTTTACATAACCTGACCGCAAACACCTTGTACACACCTTCATCCGTTTCACGGAGCCCGTCCTGTTATCCTTGCATCGAAGTTTCTGAAGGTTAGGATACCATACCCTTTTTGTCTTGTTATTGGCATGGCTGACATTATTACCCACAACCGGTTTTTTTCCGCATACCTCACAGGTTCTCGACATATTCACATCTCCTTTTAACACATAGTGGGCTGCTTCCTAAAACAAATTACAAATTTTTACAAGGAAAATTTCTTTTCAATTTCTTATCAGTTTCTCATCATTGGCGGCTGACCTGTCGTTTCCAGAACACGCATCCATACATTGCCCTCAGGATCGACCTTGGCCCCTGACCCGACCATTTTCAGAGGAAGGTGCACGTATTCATCCTTCATTAATCCGACAAGCATGCCTGTTTTTCCAGCCATTCCTGCATGAACCGCATACTGTCCGAGGGCGCCGCAATAAATGCGGTCGCTTGCATTAGCAGGCACGCTTCGTATCATATAGCTGGGATCAATATACTTAAGGTTAACTTCCAATCCCTCCGCTTTAAAGTAATTTTCAATTTGCGCTTTCAAAAACACACCTATGTCCAGAAGTCTCAGGTTACCGGAAGCGTCCGTCTCGATGGCTTGTTCACCCCGGTGAATCAATTCCTGACCGGCTCCTTCAGCAACCAGAATGACGCAATGTCCACTGGATTTCAGCCGTTTTTCGAGTGCCTTGAGGAATCCATGTTCTCCGTGCAGATCAAAGGGGATCTCCGGAATCAATACGAAGTTAACGTCTCCCTGAGCCAGAGCAGCTCCAGCGGCAATATGGCCGGACTGCCTGCCCATAATTTTTACCACCCCAATCCCCATAGGGGCCCCTTTTGCCTCAACATGGGCGCACTGAATCGCCGTAACCGCTTCCGCGATGGCCGTGTCATACCCAAAGGTTTTCTGTATCAGATATAAATCATTATCAATCGTTTTTGGAATACCGATAACACTTATGTTCAGATTTCTTCTTGTTATCTCTTCGGTAATGCATTCAACGGCTCGCATGGTTCCATCTCCACCCACACAGAAAAAGAGATCCACATTCATCCGTTTTAAGACATTGACCATTTCTTCAATATCCTGCCTTCCCCGTGACGAGGAGAGAATACTGCCTCCGAAAGTATGGATATCTTTCACTCCTTCCGGATTAAGTTCCAATAACTGATGGCCAAATTTATGTATAAGGCCCTGAAATCCATACTTTATTCCTATAATATTTTTAACACCGTAGCGGTAATAAAGGGTCATGACGACAGACCTGATGACATCGTTTATACCGGGACATAAACCGCCACAGGTAGCAATGGCAGCCTTGGTCTGTGCAGGATCGAAAAAGATCTCTTCCCGGGGTCCCGCCACTTCAACAGACAGAGGAACACTGTCGCCTGCTTGTAAATCTGCATAATTCTCAAGGTAACTATTAAACAGAATCCGCTTTTTGTCTGATGTATAATAGCTGACGATGACGGGAGAGGGAATCGTTCCTTTTCCCAAACTCTGGATCGTAAAATCATATTTCTTTTCAATCATATTTCATATTCTCCTATGTGATTGTCAAAAGTGCAGCATTAATGCCTGAAATGATTTCACCCTCAAAACCCAGGCCTGCCATTAACATTCCTCCCGTCAGATAGACATTTTTCAGAGGAGTTCTGTTCGGCAGGCTGGCCATACCAATAAATGAATGGTTCTTCATTCGGAACTTCTGATTTACCACTTCCTGATATTTCTTCGACAATTCAATAGATACTTCCACATTCAGATAATCGAGGTTCTCTCTCAGAAAAGGAAGGAACGTCTCCAGTTGTCTTATAATAGCGTTTGATCTTTCTTCGAGTTCAAGACTGCTCAAACGCAATGGATTATCCTTTAAAAATATTGTCGCACTTAAGGCTCTTTTACCTGCGGGAGCCCGTCTTATATCTTCAGGCATACTCGTCTCAATATAAATAATATTAATGTCCATCATGTTTATTTTTTCTTCAACAATTATTGCAGCGTAAGGGGACATTTTCTCGGGAATTCCTTTTTCAAGAACACCCAAATGCAATGTAAAGGGATAATAACGTTTTTTAACCCGCTTCAAACGACGCTGAAGGCGTCCGAACTTTTTATTATCGAAGAGAAGTTGCGTAAACATTTCCGACTTTGTGCTGATAATGAGATGTTTTCCGCTGATTTCAATTGCCGGTTCACATCCTTCCATTTCCACCTTGATTTCATCACCGGTTGTTATGCGCTTAATGGAACTATATTTTTTGAGCTCCCCCCCTGCATCTGAAAAGCCCGTTCGCAACATCTCCATAAACAAGCCCTTACCACCCATATGATAATACAATCCCCTGTGAGGAAGTGACAGAATATACGGTGACATCAAAGGCATAAAAAGATTTCCGTTTGTATCAAGATATGACAGAACATTGATCACTGCATCAAAGACCTTCTTCAAAGACGGATTCTTTCGAATGATTCGCACCATTGTTAATAACGACCATTTCAACTTCAGCATTTCGGGAAAATTTCTAATAAGCATGACAAAATGTTTATAACGCGTTTGCATAACACAGGGGTTTTCCTGGATCCATGTATTGATGATATCGCTCATTTTTAACATGGATGAATAGATGCCCCGAATATCCACTCCCTCAAGGGATAATTCTTTTTTCAGTTCCCCGATAAGGTCATTGCTGTCATAAAAAAGTTCTATTCTGTGATCAGGAAGAATCATTTGAAATGCGGGATTCAATGTATGAATGCTTGTGTCATCCGCACATGGTATCCCGTGATCCGAAAAAAACCTCGATAATGTCTGATTAGGCCCGAGGCCGACAAGGGGCATGGGATCGACGTTAAATGAATAACCGGATGTCGTAAGAATATCTGGAATATCATCCCTGGATAAAAGAACGGTCTTTCTTCCGCGAGATGCTGATGTGACAGCCGCAATCAGCGAACTTAAATCACTCCCGATGACAA
>JBAWYD010000127.1:0-6391 GCA_037143735.1 Deltaproteobacteria bacterium | reverse complement strand
GACCTGAAAAAAATATTGATTATCGGTTCCGGCCCCATCATCATCAGCCAGGCCTGCGAATTCGACTATTCCGGCACCCAGGCCTGCAAGGCTCTGAGGGAAGAGGGGTATCAGGTCGTTCTGATCAACAGCAATCCGGCGACGATTATGACGGACCCCGAGACGGCGGACCGGACGTATATCGAGCCGATCACACCGGAAGCGGTTGCAAAAATCATCGCGAAAGAGCGGCCCGACGCCCTTCTTCCCACCCTGGGTGGGCAGACGGGTTTGAATACGGCCGTCGCCGTTGCGGAAAGCGGCGTTCTGGAACGTTACGGCGTGGAAATGATCGGGGCGTCTCTCGACGTGATCCATAAGGCCGAGGATCGCGAAAAATTCCGGGACGCCATGAAGCGAATCGGATTGCGGGTCCCCCGCAGTGGCTTTGCCAAAAACATGGATGAAGCGCTGACCGTTGCGGCAGACATCGGGTTTCCCGTTATTATTCGTGCCTCGTTTACCCTGGGCGGAACGGGAAGCGGGGTCGCCTATAACCGTGAGGAGCTTGAAGACGTTGCAAAAGCCGGGCTGGAAGCAAGCATGATTCATGAAATCATGCTTGAAGAGTCTATCCTGGGCTGGAAGGAATATGAGCTGGAAGTCATGCGGGACCGGGCGGATAATGTCGTCATCATCTGTTCCATAGAGAATTTCGATCCCATGGGTGTCCATACCGGCGAATCCATCACAGTTGCCCCTGCCCAGACCCTTACCGATGTGGAATACCAGCGCATGCGCGATGCATCCATTGCCATTATGCGCGAAATCGGTGTGGAAACGGGGGGATCGAACGTTCAATTTGCCGTGCATCCCGGCACGGGGGAGATGGTTGTCATCGAGATGAATCCCCGGGTGTCCCGGTCTTCCGCCCTTGCATCCAAGGCGACGGGATTTCCCATTGCAAAGATTGCCGCGAAGCTTGCCGTTGGCTATACCCTGGATGAAATTCCCAACGATATCACACGGGAAACGATGGCTTCCTTTGAACCGACCATCGATTACTGTGTAGTGAAAATTCCCCGCTGGACATTTGAAAAGTTCCCGGAAACGGAGGATTTCCTGACGACGTCCATGAAATCCGTGGGGGAGACCATGGCCATCGGCCGCACCTTCAAGGAAGCGCTGCAGAAGGCCGTGCGATCACTGGAGATCGGACGATACGGGTTGCATGAGGTCCTGCCGGCGGATGTCCGAAACCCGGTGGAGTTCCTGTCCTCCAAATTAAGGACGCCGAACTCTCTGAGATTGTTTTACATCGCCGCGGCCTTTCATCACGGCATGGCATTGGAAGAGATTGCCCGCCTGACCCGAATCGATCCCTGGTTTCTCCATCAGATCCGCGCGATTGTTGAGGCGGAGAAAGTTCTGGAAACGACGGTTCCTTCCGTTGAGATGTTGAAGGAAGCCAAGCAATTGGGATTCTCCGACCGGCGGCTGGGTGAGCTATGGAAATCTTCCGAGGCGAAAATCCGGCAGTGGCGATTCCGGGAAAACGTGCTGCCTGTTTACAAGCTTGTCGACACCTGTGCGGCAGAATTCGAAGCCTATACGCCTTACTATTATTCAACGTACGAAATCGAGGATGAAGCGAGACCCACTTCAAAGCCGAAAGTGGTGATTCTGGGTGGAGGGCCGAACCGCATCGGCCAGGGCATTGAATTTGATTACTGCTGTGTACACGCCTCTTTCGCCCTCCGGGAAGAGGGGTATGAAAGCATCATGGTGAATTCCAACCCGGAGACCGTCAGCACCGACTACGATACATCTGACAAACTGTTTTTCGAACCCGTAACCCTGGAAGACGTTCTGCATATTCTGAAGACGGAAAACCCCGTCGGGGTGATCGTTCAGTTCGGCGGCCAGACGCCCCTGAATCTTGCCCGTGGTCTTGAGGCGGCAGGAGCGCCGATTCTGGGAACATCACCAGATGCCATCGATCGTGCGGAGAACCGGGAGCGGTTCCAGGAGATCATACAGCGTCTGAACCTGCGGCAACCCGATAACGACACGGCGACAGATATCCCGGGAGCCCTCGATGCGGCCCGGCGGATCGGTTATCCCGTTCTGGTCAGACCTTCTTATGTCCTCGGGGGACGGTCCATGGAGATCGTCTATGATCCCGAGACGTTGAGCAAGTTTATGGAAAAGGCTCTGCTCGTCTCTCCCGACCATCCCATTCTCATCGACAAATTTCTGGAGGATGCCATTGAAATCGACGTGGATGCCATCAGTGACGGCACACAGACCGTGATCGGCGGAATCATGGAGCATATCGAGGAAGCGGGCATCCACTCGGGAGACAGCGCCTGCGTATTGCCGCCCATCACGCTTTCACATGAACTGCTCGATACCATTGAGAAACAGACGAAAATGATTGCCAGGGAACTGGGCGTGGTAGGTCTCATGAATATCCAGTATGCCGTCAAAGACGGGCTGCTGTATGTTCTGGAGGTCAATCCACGGGCGTCCCGGACGATTCCCTTTGTCAGCAAGGCCATCGGCGTACCCCTGGCAAAAATGGCGACCAAAGTCATGCTGGGGCGGTCCCTGAAAGAACTGGGGTTTACTGAAACCATATGGCCGGTGCATATCTCCGTGAAAGAAGCGGTTTTCCCGTTCAACCGGTTCCCGAATGTGGATGTCCTTCTGGGGCCGGAAATGAAGTCCACCGGTGAGGTCATGGGTATTGATCATTCTTTCGGGATGGCCTTTGCCAAATCACAGATGGCGGCCGGCTTTCATTTGCCTCTTGAGGGGGGTGTTTTTATAAGCGTCCATGATGTTCATAAAGATAAGATTGTGCCGATTGCCGGTTTGTTCCAGAATATGGGCTTTCATCTCATGGCCACCCGGGGCACGGCGGCTCACCTGAAGAAGCATCGTATCGAGGCAGAGGTCATTCTCAAGGTCAGCGAGGGACGCCCCCACGTCGTGGACCGTATTAAAAACGGCGAGATACAGGTTGTCATCAACACGAGCGTGGGACGAAAATCGACCCTCGACGCCTATCACATCCGCCGGGGCGCCCTCGTCTATAATGTGCTTTACACGACGACCATTGCGGGCGCCAGAGCCCTGAGCGAAGCCCTGATGACGCTGAAGAAGGAAAAGTGGGACGTCTTTGCTCTTCAGGATTATCACAAACAGGGGACAGGGGTTAGAAATCAGGGGATAGGGGGTTGAGTTTTATGGAAGAGAGAAAACCCAGGGATGAATGCGGCGTTTTTGCCGTGTACGGAAGTGAGGAAGCGGCGCGTGCTGCCTTCTTTGGCCTCTTCGCCCTCCAGCATCGCGGGCAGGAAAGTGCGGGCATCAATACCGCCGATGGCTGTCAGATGTGGGGACATAAGGGCATGGGGCTGGCCTCTGAAGTGTTCCGTGAGGATATGCTGTCAAAACTTCCCGGTCATATGGCCATCGGCCATGTCCGATATTCGACGACAGGTTCCTCTGTTCTTTCCAATGCCCAGCCTTTTCTGGCTCATCACGGCGATGAATATTATGCCCTGGGGCACAATGGAAACCTGATCAATGCCCTGGCGTTGCGATCCGAGCTTGAGGATCAGGGTTCCATCTTTCAGTCGACCATGGACAGCGAGGTCATTGTCCATCTGATGGCCCGGCATTTGAAAAACGGTATTGAAAAAGCCCTTACAGAGGCTCTTTCAAAAGTCCAGGGCGCATACAGCCTTGTCATGCTTACACGGGACAAGGTCATTGCCGCGCGCGACCCCCGGGGATTTCGTCCCCTTGCCCTTGCCGGCCTTAATGGCGGGTGGGCCGTTGCCTCCGAAACCTGCGCCTTCGACCTGGTCGGCGCCCGGTATCTTCGGGATGTCGAACCCGGCGAGATTATCATCATTGACAAGTCGGGATTGAAAAGCATCAAACCCTTTCCCATTGTGAAGCCTGCCCATTGTATCTTTGAACTCATCTATTTTGCCCGCCCCGACAGCCATATTTTCGGTGAAAACGTATATATGTGCCGGAAGCGCCTTGGCCACCAGCTTGCGAGGGAATACTGCCCGGAAGTTGATCTCGTCATGCCCTTCCCCGATTCGGGCAACTACGCAGCCCTGGGATATGCGGAGGAGAGCGGTATCCCCTTTGAGATGGGCATGATCCGCAACCATTACGTGGGGCGGACGTTCATCCAGCCCACCCAGCCCATGAGGGATTTTGGCGTTCGCGTCAAGTTGAACCCCGTAAAGCCGCTTCTTTCCGGGAAAAAGGTTTTGATTGTTGAAGATTCCATCATCAGAGGGACAACGAGCCGTAACCGGGTCCGCAGTCTCCGGGAAAGCGGCCTGAAAGAGATTCATATGGTCGTAAGCTGCCCCCCCACCCGCTATCCCTGTCCTTATGGAATTGATTTCTCATCCAAGGGTGAGCTTGTGGCGGCACAGAAGGAGGATGTGGCAGCCGTCGCCCGGTTCATCGGACTTGATGGTCTGCACTACCTCTCGCTTAAGGGTATGGTCGAAGCGACGGGAATGGACCCGAACAGTTTTTGCCTTGCCTGCTATACGGGGGATTACCCCTTGTCTCCTCCGGAAGATCTCCAAAAGCTCTGCTTTGAAACGACAAAAGCCTAAAAAGTCATCACAATCCGAGGAGTTCGGCTTATTTTCGCGGTTTAACAGGCGTTGGCAGGAAATAGAAAGCGGTTAATCCAACCAGGTACTCTCCTGAGGTATCTCCATTAAGAATATCCATAGTTCCAAGCGTCGCGGATGTCCGAAAGAGGAAGCGCCTGGACTTTTTCCGTGAGACGATAGGCCGCTTTCCCCGGATAGACCACCCACAGCCGCTCCAATTTAAGGTCTTCAACTGCCGTCTTCATGGATCGTGTCAATCGGGGGGCGTCTTCATACTTGAATTCCACGCCCCAGTTTCGTCCCCCCGCCTGCCAGAAAAGATCAAGTTCCGCGCCGGCGTGGGTGTGCCAGAAATAGAGTTCCCCATCTTCCTTTCCCAGGGTTCGGCAGACGCAATCCAGGGCAAAACCTTCCCAGGAGGCGCCGAGCCGGGGCGACGCGTGCAATTGCTCCGGCGTTTCGATGGACAGCAGGGCATGGAACAGCCCGGAGTCGCGCAGGTACAATTTCGGCCGCTTCACCAGCCGTTTTCCGATGTTGACGGACCAGGGTTGAAGGATACGGACCATGAACGTGCCCTCCAGGATATCGCAGTATTTTCTGACGGTCATGTCGGAGACGCCGAAGGAGCGACCCAGTTCCGCATAATTCAGGATCTGGCCGTGGTAATGACTCAGCATGGTCCAGAAACGGCGTAGTGTCCGGGCCGGGATCGTGATCCCCAACTGGGGGATGTCCCGCTCCAGGAAGGTTGTCACGTATTGATTCCGCCAGAGCAGGCTTTCATCATCCGACACCGCCAGAAAGGATCGGGGCAATCCCCCGCGCCACCACAGAGCCTTTACGGCCTTGGGATCGATATCGCTCAGACGGAAACCGCCCAACTGAAAATAGGCGATCCTCCCGGCCAGGGATTCCGAACTCTGGCGGATCAAATCCCGGGAGGCGCTTCCCAGAACGACGAACTTGCGGTTTTTCTCTTGATCCACCAGGTAGCGCAGGAGGGGAAAAAGATCGGGTTGCCGCTGGATCTCGTCAATAACAATGAGCCCCGTCAGGTCTTCCAGGGCAAGCTGAGGCTGTTCCAGACGGGCAAGATCCTGGGGATTTTCCAGATCGAAATAGGAATCGGCGGCGAGCGTTCTGGCCAATGTTGTTTTTCCGCATTGTCGGGGGCCAAGAATCGCCGTGACGGGAAAAATGGACATGAATTTGGTTAATATGGTCCGATCCGTTTTTCTGTCTATGAGGTCCATGGGCGTATCCTACACGATCTATATTGAAAAATCAAGATCTGTCTTTGGTATTTCAATAATATATATTGCTCATTCCTTGTAAAATATGTACATGGAAATGATCGATGGTTGCGTTACTTTGTCAATTATAACATATAGTTAAGTAAGTTCAACGCGTTGAACTGAGCTTTAATTTCCCCCAAGAAAGAAGAATTCCGAACCCCACATGAGGACCAATGCCTGAGTTCATTGACCATTGTGTACGGTGAGTCTTAAATAGGAATCATTGAATTTTTTGAAAGCGTTAATTTGGGGAAATGTGTTTTTGTAGCAGCTTTCATTCGGTAAGTGTGCACGAGAGTGATGGCAGAAAATTCGTACCCTTTTCCTATGCCGTGGCCGTCAGGCCAGTAAATCAACAGTCTTCATCTTGTGATACAGAAATGGCAAGTCAGCCGATTTGATGCGGAACTGGCTTCTTCGTTTTGTGCGGGGCGCCGTCGAGGCATTCTCCAG
>JBAWYD010000126.1:0-6418 GCA_037143735.1 Deltaproteobacteria bacterium | reverse complement strand
TGCCGGGCTGGTCTTCATGATACGATCGACCATGCTGCGCTCCCGGAGCAGCCATGCCTCCGCCTGCTTGCGCTCGGTAATGTCGCGGAAGATTCCCAACAGGTGGTCGCGCCCGTTCAGCGCAATGTGGGACGCACGGATTTCCACCAGAATCAACGCGCCGCTTTTCGACAAGAGGGTGTCTTCCAGAGCCAGCCCGGCATCACTCTCCCTGTGTTTTCGGTAGGTCGGGGATTGCCCGTCGATCTCTTCTTGCGGGGGGTGGAGAATGGACTGCGCCCGTCCCACAAGTTCCGTCTTTTCCCGCTCCACCATGCGGCACAGGGCTTGATTGCAGTCCGCGAGCGCGCCTGTCTCGACGTCGGCCAGCGCGATCCCGTCCTGGGCATTATCGAAGATAGAGCGGTATCGCTCTTCCGCATCGCGGATCTGTATATTCAACCATGTATTTTCCAGGATGGGAGATATGATGCTCACCAGAATGCTGAGCGCCTTCACTTGTCCCAGTGTCATGTGGCGATGACTCCGTGTGACATTGACATTCAATACGCCGACCAGATTGCCTCCCGCCATCATCGGCATGGAAACGGCGGCACGAATATCGGTGCGCGGATGAACGGGAGAAAAACGTGGATCATCAACCTTTCCATTTATGATCACGGTCTCGCGGTTACGCGCCACCCACCCGGCAATGCCCCGATCCATCGGCACACGCTCCCCGATGTACTCTCTGTGCCCACCACGGGCAACGGCGACATAAAGCTCCTTGCCGTCACGGGTCGGGAGCATGATGGACACCTCATCCGCGTTGCATTGCTGAAGGGTGGCATCAGCGACTTTATTCAGAATGGCGTTTAAATCGGAAGAAAAAGCAATCACCTTCCCCAGTTCATGAATGGCCACTGTTTCCCGCAACTGTATATTTTCCATCCGCAGACTGTGTACTTCCATGGCGCGGGAGAGTAACGGCAGAAGCGTATTAAGCTTGAAAGGCTTCAGGACATAATCAAACGCGCCTGTCTTCATAGCCTCCACAGCCGTCTGAACCGTCCCATGTCCGGTCATGATGATGCCGACAAGATTCGGATCAATTTCAAGCCCGGCCTGAAGCAGGGCAATGCCATCCATTTCAGGCATCATCAAATCCGTCAGCAGCAGGTCGTAATCCTGTTCCACAAGAACCTTCAATGCGTCGGCGCCGGTGGTAAATCCCGTCGTTTCGTATCCCTGACCGGCGAGCGCCTCACAAAGGGCCGTCATCAGCTCGGCTTCATCGTCAACGATCATGATGCGACCCACCTTGAAATTCTCATGATTCTTCTTCATGTCTTCCACCACCTGTTTCATTGGTCATTCATCCCTGAGGGTCTCGTAAAAGGTTGCATTTCCCCCTCCCCTTTCACCCCCACCCTAACCCTCCCCCATCAAGGGGGAGGAGATTTTTGGACTTTTAACGAGCTCATTCATCCCTTATACATGCTGAATTACTTCCATTTGAAAAAGGCAGGGTGATACATACCCTTGTCCCGTTTCCGGGACCTCCATCGCTTGTGATATTGAGTGTTCCATTGTGTGCCTGAGCTATGCGCCTGCAGATGGCCAATCCCAATCCTGTGCCTTTTCCTTCCGGTTTCGTGGTATAGAAGGGTTCCAGAACTTTGGGCAAAATCTCAGGCGGTATGCCCACACCCGTATCGGCAATCTCGATACAGATCTGTTTTTCTTCGGGACGCTTGGTCACGCGGATCGTAAGCGTTCCTCCCTCAGGCATGGCATCGCTTGCATTTGTGAACAGGTTCAGAAACAACTGTCTCAATTGCTGACGATCTGCATGGATAAGCGGCCCCTCGGGTTTGAATTCCCGTGCAACGGCAATATTGTGCTTGCGTAAGTGGTAATGAACAAGTTCAAGCGTCTTTTCGATCTCATCACACACGTTCACCGTGGAGATCTGCGGTTGACTCCGGCGGCTGAATTGCAGGAGATTACTCACGAGATTGCCCATCCGCTCGACTTCCTGCCCGATGATTTCCAGTTCCCGCCGACGTGGATCATCCCCGGTTGTTTGAGCGGTGAGCGATTCAACCCTCAGGCTGATAGTGGCAAGCGGATTGTTCAGTTCGTGGGCAATGCTGGAGGCCAGCTCTCCCATCGTCGCCAGCTTCGCCGCCTGCCAGAGCTGCTGTGACATGGTCTTTACTTCATCGCTGCTTGCCTGAAGAGCCGCCTCCGCCCGCTTGCGGTCGGTGATATCATAAACAATGGAATGGAGGCGTGTTCTTTTGTTTGCTTCGATTGTGCTGCTGAACACATCCACATCTCGAACGGAACCATCGGCCCGCCTGTGGCGGAATTCGAAATGGATCCTTTTTTGGGCTCTGACCTCCTCCATCTCTTCTTTGACCTCTTCAGGCGACAGTGTATTGATCTCCTGAATCTTCATCTGCTTGAGTTGTTCACGCGACCATCCATAGAAAACTGCCGCTGCTTTGTTGGCATCGATGATATTCCCGGTATCCTGATCGAGAATCAACTTGACCGCCGCGTGGTCTTCAAACAGTTTCCTGAAAAGCGTCTCGCTCTCTCGCAGCGCTTCCTCCGCCCGCTTGCGTTGGACTCTTGATTCTGCCTCCTTCAATTCCCGCTCAATGGCCGGGACGAGACGGGACAGGTTGCCCTTCATGATATAGTCGTGAGCTCCGGTCTTCATTATCTCGATTGCAGTTTCTTCGCCGATAGCACCGGAAACCACAACAAAAGGGATATCCAAACCGGATTTTTTAAAAATTGCCAAGGCAGAGGGGGCATTGAATTCAGGGAGGGTATAATCTGCTATTACCAGATCCCATGACAGCTTCTCGACGGCTGCCCTCATCTGTTCAGCCGTTTCCACCCGCTCGTAAGTGATGTCGTAGTTTGCCTTCTGAAACTGACGGATAATCAGCTCCATGTCACTCTCAGAATCTTCAATGATGAGGATAGAAAGACTTTTACACATCACGGCACTGCTTTCGGTGGCGGTTCATTCAAGACCAGCCAATACATGCCCAAATTCGCTATAGCCTCCGCAAACTGGGAAAAGTCAACCGGTTTCCGGATGTAGCTGTTGGCGCCAAGGTCATAACCCGTGGCAATGTCCTGTTCTTCCTTTGAGGATGTGAGGATTACCACCGGCAGCCGTTTTGTACGCGCATCAGCGCGAATCCGTTTCAATACCTCCAGACCGTCCACCTTGGGCAGCTTGAGGTCAAGCAGCACCAGGGCTAATAATGGCGCTGTATCCCGACCGGCGTAATGACCGGTTCCAAAAAGGTAATCGAGTGCTTCCTGACCGTCATCGGCAACGACCAACTCGTTGGCAATACGAGCTTTTGTCAGGGCTCGTTTTGTCAAGTCGACATCACTCGGATTGTCTTCGACAAGAAGAATGGTTTTTGCTTTCATGTTGTCTCCTTTAGTGTGAAGTAAAAGGTTGCCCCTTGATCTATCTGTGCATTGGCC
Organism: Deltaproteobacteria bacterium; assembly: GCA_037143735.1. Classification (GTDB taxonomy): domain Bacteria; phylum Desulfobacterota; class Syntrophia; order Syntrophales; family UBA2185; genus JAPLJQ01. The sequence continues at coordinate 2,917 of JBAWYD010000126.1, read as the reverse complement.
CATATACGGCCACCATGGCGGTGAATGATGCGCTGCACCGTCGCAAGACCGATACCGGTGCCGGGGAACTCCGATGATTTGTGAAGGCGCTGAAAGGCCCCGAACAGCTTTGGTGCGTGAGCCATATCAAACCCCACACCGTCATCATGTACAAAGAAGGCCTTTCCTCCGTCGACCCCAACATCGCCAAACTCGATCTTTGCATGAGATCGCGTACCGGTGAACTTGACGGCATTATCAAAAAGATTAGAGAGAGCTATGTCAATCAGTTGACTATCTCCATCGGCTCTCAAGGCTGGTTGAATTATAAATTCTATCCGGCGATCAGGTCTCTCTTCCTGCAGACGGTTGGCAATGCTGTGCGCCATGGCTGTGAGGTCTATAGGCATCAACCGTAGTTCGGCACGGGTAACCCTCGAAAGCTTCAGCAGATCGTCGATCAGCCTCCCCATTAGCTGCGTCTCTGTGCGAACACGATGGAGATATTTGCGGGCCTGATCATCGAGCCCTTCGCCGTAATCCTCCAGGAGGGCAAGGCTCCAGCCGTCGATACCGCGCAGAGGGGCGCGAAGATCATGAGAAACTGAATAGGCAAAAGACGCCAGTTCCTTGTTGGATGCTTCAAGCTGGGCAGTGCGGTCAATAACGCGCTGCTCCAGTTCGTTGTTGAGTTTCTTGATTTCTTCCTCTGCCTGCTTGCGCTCGGTTATATCTCTAAAGACACCTATGAGATAATCTTTTCCTCCAAGGTTTACTGAACTGGAATTTATATCAGCATAAAAAATCCTTCCATCTTTTCTCCTGACGGGAATATCGGAAGCAACTGATATTTCATTTCTCGCCATTCGCTCAAATTGTTCGATAACGTAGGGCAGGTCTTTTTCTAAATGTATTTCGCTTAGTCCGATTTTTATTATTTCCTTCTGAGTATAGCCAAGCATTTCACAAATTTTATTATTTGCCATGTAGAAAGTGCTGCTCCCCTTTTCGGCAAGGAGTATTCCATCCGATGCTTGATCAAATATAGTTCTGAATTTCAATTCTGCATCCCTGAGTGCCTCCTCCACGCGCTTGCGCTCGGCGACTTCCCTCTGTAAACTTTCCAGGGAGGCATAAGATTGCTTCAGTTTGGCGGCCATTTCATTGCTCACGGAGGCCAGGTTCGAGAGTTCATCGTCACCTTTTACAGCAATTTGATAATCCAGATTGCCATCCCCGATAACCTTGAGTCCATCCCTTAGACGTCTCAGCGGCGTCGCGATGCTCCGTGCCACCATCATTGAACTGAAAATAGTGAAGCATGCCAGCAGCAGAACACAAACAAGAACAAGAACATTGCCCTGGGATTGTCTGGCCGCATATTCACGATCGGAAATCATCTGGAGTTTTTGGAACTGTGTTAACAATGTGTGGGCGTCAATGATAAGCTGGGAATAAATTAGCTGTTCCATCTTCTGACTTTGCGCGATACTGATCCTTCCAGTGATCATCTCGTCCTGATTCACACATAGACGTGTAAAAAGTTTCTTCGTTTTGTCTAAGTACAGGGGGATTTGCTGCAAAATAAGCTTTTGTTCAGGTAAAACAACTTCAGCCTGTGCCCGCTCAACTAATTTCTTCAAGTTTTCGGTCAGTTGCAGCCATTGTTCTTTGGGACGCTCATTGTGGTTCAGTATATATTCATCCCGCAAAGCTATTCTGTTGTTGTGTGTTGTGAACATTTCTTCAGCGAAGTTGTGCTGTGCCGCTGACTGTTTTAATTGCTCGCTGGTCCATGCAAGTATGAACATGACCAGAATGGCCATGATGGCGGCACTCCAGGATACGGTTTTAAGTTTAGTCTTTATCTGCATATACGTATCACTTGTAAAGGGTCACAACATCAGGTCTCACCGAAGCGAGAGGTTCCTGATAGATGCTCTTCAGGTAATTGAGCGGTTTACCCCCAGTGGCAAACCCTCTGTTAATAGCCCAGCGAGCCTGATCTTCCAGGGCTACAAACAGGGCCTGGTCGAGAGATAGCCCGATGATGTGCTTGGACCACACCGAAACGAGATAACGATCATCAAGGGCAAGCCGCCTTGCCAGTATCTGCTGTACCTTTTTAGGATCTTTGCGAACCAGGGCCTCGGCGTCAGTCAATGCCCGGAACATTTTTTTTATCGCTTCAGACCGTTTTTCGGCAAAATCAGTTCCGCAGATCAGAAGAAAATAAAATTGTTGATCAGACTGGGCTGGCCAGGAGCGCGCCTTGCCCGCCAGCTTTTGTTTGATGTTCCAGACATAGGGTTCCCACGTGATGGCGGCATCGACGCTCCCCTGTGAAATAGCCTCGACAACTTTTAACGGGGGAAGATCTACAATCGTGACGGTTCGCGGATCAATTTGGTGGTATATAAGATACCGATCCATGAAATAGTTGGATGGAGTTTTGCTGGTGAGGGCAATTTTCTTGCCTTTTAAGTCAGCGGGCGACGATATTCCCCGATCGATGCGTGCTACAATCTCAATCGAATCCGTTAGGGCGATCACGCCCAGAATTCCTATCTTGCTATTGTTTTTAAGTGATTTGCTTACAAAGACGGAATCAGCCGCTGTGGCTATATCCTGAGTACCAGCCGTAAGTGCCTCGACGGCGGCCACACCGGATTCGAAACCGGTCACCTGTGCATTCAGACCATATTTTTTAAAGAACCCCTCGCTTTCGGCCACCCACACCAAGGCGGCTATTTCCCCTTTAAAGGCGCCAATCCTGACAGTTTCCAGTTTTCCAGTGTCTTCCTCAACCGCCTTATCTCTGCACCCCGCGGTAAAAAGAGCAGCACAGACGATGATCATGACAGCGCAGGTCAACATAAATCGCTTGTTCAAGTAAGCCGCTACGCGGCAGATTTCCATTAATATCCTTCTGATATCA
>JBAWYD010000125.1:0-6552 GCA_037143735.1 Deltaproteobacteria bacterium | reverse complement strand
CCCGTCAAGGGACAGAGATACCTGATTGAAGCGGCGGCAAAGGTTGTGCTGCAAAAACCGGACACCCTGTTTGTCTTCCAGGGTGACGGCGAACTGCTGACCGAGCTCACTGAAATGGCGTCTTCTCTGGGGATCAAAGACCATGTGAAATTCTTAGGCTGGCGGCCGGATGTCGCGGAAGTGATGTCAACTTTTGATGTCTTTGTTCTACCATCGCTTAACGAAGGCATGGGCAAGGTTCTGGTGGAAGCGATGGCGATAGGGAAGCCCATCATCGCCAGTAACGTCGGCGGCATTCCCGATCTTGTCACGCACGGGCTAAACGGACTGCTTGTTCCTCCGGCCGATGCGGACGCCATGGCGGATGCCATCGTCACCCTGCATGGCGATCCCTCAAAAGCGAAAATAATGGCCGAAAAGGGAAAGGTGATTGCCGCCGGTTACAGTGTGGATGCGATGATACAAAAAATTGACCGTTTGTACGACGAGTTAATCTCCAATAAAAACGACCTACTCTCATGAATAAAAAATTACGGATTTTAATCTTCTACTCGCTTGCATTCATTCTAATTATTACCGGAATCCAGCAGTCTTTCGCCGCTGATTACCAGCAAGTCGCCGGGCTGATGGACCTGCGGACGACCTTCAGCGACGGGGACTACAATGTTGAAGAACTCGTGTTGATGGCAAAGCAGAGGGGTTTCAGTGTCGTTTTCGTCAACGACCATGACCGGATGGCGATGGAATATGGCATTCCTCCCTTCAGGAATTTTCTCAGAAAAAGGAACGAACTTAATTCTATCAACAAACAGGGCGCCGACAGATTCATTCAGGCGATCCGTGAGGCCGAGAAAAAATATCCCGACATGATTATCCTCCCCGGCTCGGAAACCGTTCCTTTCTATTACTGGACGGGAAACCTGCTCACCGGCACCCTGACCGCTCACGATCATGAAAAACGGCTTCTGACCGTTGGAATGGAAAATCCGGAGGATTATGAAAACCTGCCGATCCTCCACAATGGCCTGTCGCTGCAATATGTCCGCAACGCCCTTCCGGAGATTATTTTTTTTTCAATTTCTCTCATTGCAGGTATATTCATGATCCTGTGGCGGGGCATCTTACGGATAACCGGTATTGTTTTTGTGATACTCTCCATCGCTTTTATCCTGAACAGCAATGCATTCAGAAGCTCACCCTTTGATCCGTATCACGGCAACAAGGGAATGGCGCCTTATCAAGTGGTAATTGATTATGTAAATTCAAAAGGCGGCATGACCTTCTGGAACTATCCTGAAACAAAATCCGGCGTACGTAAACTGGGACCGATCCGTGTCAGCACCCTTCCCTACCCCGCGGCCATGCAGGAATCAAAAGCCTATACAGGATTTTCCGCCATTTACGGAGAAAATATCACGTTGACAGAACCGGGGAATATCTGGGATACAACACTCAAAGAGTATTGCATGGGCTACAGGGATCGTCCCCCGTGGGGCATCGCGACAGCTGATTTTCACAAGGAAGGAGATGGTGGGGAAAAGCTGGGAAACTACCAGACCGTTTTTCTTATTCGAGAAAAGACGAAAGAAGCGGTGTTAAACGCCATGAAATACGGCAGGATGTATGCCTGCCAGGTGAACGTTCCTCAGAGTCTGAAGCTCGACGATTTTTCTGTTTCCTTTGCTGACGGCACGGCAAAAGGGGTTTCGGGTGACGAGGTCGTTCTGAAAGGTTTCCCGAAGATCCGGATCGCTCTTTCAACAAGCGGAGCCGTCAAGAATCACGTCAAGGTTCGCCTTATCCGGTCTGGCGAAATGATCTACGTTTTCGAGGAGAAGTTGCCCCTGCAGATTGATTATGTTGACCCGTATTACAAGCCGGGAGAAAAGATTTACTACCGGATTGACATAAAGGGAGCGGGAACCATTGTTTCCAACCCGATTTTTGTAAGTTTTAAATGACACCCCCCCTACCTGTCATCCCCGCCCCCGACAAGGACATTCGAGGGCAGGCTCCGGCGGGGATCCAGAATTTTAAAGGACATGGATTTCAGATCGTGATTGTTTCCGTACATCAGCCACAATACCTGCCCTGGCTCGGCTATTTCGACAAGATCGACAAGTCGGATGTTTTTGTGCTCCTTGACAACGTGCAATTCAAGAAGAACGAATGGCAGAACCGAAACAAGATCAAAACAGCCAATGGCTGGCAATGGCTGACCGTTCCGGTCCTGTATAAATTCTCACAATTGATCAGCGAGGTTGAAATCAACAATAACGATCGCTGGCAGCACAGGCAAAAGCAGGCGCTCCTCTCCAATTACAAAAAGTCTCCGTTCTGGAATGTTCAGGAAGAATTTTTTGAAAACATCTTTTCCTCTCAATGGCAAACCATCTCGGAACTGAATATTCATGTCGTGAGGAAACTGGCCGCACTTCTCGGCATCGAGACGCCTGTGTATGTGGCCTCTGAACTCGGACAATTTCCCGACGACCCGGATGAAAGGCTGATCTCCATCACAAAACATTTCAACGCAGACACCTACCTTGCAGGAAGTGGCGGGAAAGACTACATGAATCTGGAAAAATATGATAACAATGGAATCCGGGTGGTGTTCCAGGAATACACCCATCCGGTCTATCATCAACTCTTTGGAGGCTTTGAACCCTTTATGTCCGTGGTTGATCTCATCTTCAATCACGGCAACGATAGTCTAAATTTTTTAAGGGGGAATTCATGAAGATATTAGCCATCGGCGCCCATCCGGACGATATAGAAGTCGGCTGCGCCGGCACGCTGTTAAAGTACGCAAAGCAGGGCCATGAAATCTATGTCCTCATTATGACGGAAGGCCACAAGGGTGGCGAGTCTTCCGTGAGAAAAGAAGAACAGCTGCGGTCTGTGGAAATCCTGAAACCAAGGGAGGTCATCTGGGGCAGATATAAGGATACCGAGCTTTCTCCCAATATGAACCAGATAATTTATGACATCGAAGAGGTCTTGAAAAAAATAAAACCCGACTTCACCTTCGTTAATTTCGGAGAGGACACACACCAGGATCACAGGGCGCTGTCCAAGGCAACGGTAACAGCCTCACGGTATATACGAAATGTCCTTTTTTACGAAGGTCCGACCACTCATGACTTTTCTCCCACCGTCTTTGTGGATATTAAGGAAACCGTGGACGATAAAATTTCCATGCTTCTGGCCCACCACTCTCAGGTCATGAAGACGAATATCGAAGGGCTGTCGATCGTCGATATTGTCAGATCTACCGCTGTCTTCAGGGGCATTCAGGGACGGGTTCAGTTCGCCGAGGGGTTCATCCCACTGAGGTTATTTATAAATATTTAATGGATAAAACATGATTCCCCATTCCAGACCCACACTCGATCAGACTGATTATGAAAACGTCCTTCATGTCCTGAGATCAGGAAATCTCGTCCAGGGTGAGCAGGTATGCGGGCTTGAAGATACGCTATCTGCCTTGATTGGCGTCAGCGGTGGCGTGGCCGTCAGTTCCGGGACGGCGGCGCTTCATCTCGCACTTCTCAGCCTTGGCATTCAAAAAGGTGATGAGGTGATTCTACCGTCTTTTGTCTGTTCCGCTCCTCTCAACGCTATCCGATACACCGGTGCGGAACCCGTAATCGCCGACGTTGACCGCCACACATTTAACATCGACGTGCATGACCTGAAACGACGGATCACCCCAAAAACGAAGGCCGTTATCGTTCCTCATATGTTCGGCCTGTCGGCTGACGTGGACGATATCAAATCTTTCGGCATTCCCGTTATAGAAGATTGCGCACAATCATTGGGTAGCCGGTATAAAGGAGCTTATACGGGAAGTTTTGGAGATCTCTCGATATTTTCTTTTTATGCAACAAAGATGATCGCCACCGGAGAAGGCGGGATGGTTCTTTCCAACAACGAATCTTTAACGGAGATTATTAGGGATTTCCGTGATTACGACAAGAAAGAACATTACAACATCAGATACAATTACAAGATGACTGATATTCAGGCGGCTCTGGGGATCAGTCAGTTAAATAAACTGTCTTTCTTTATTGAAAGAAGAAAATATATTGCCGACATATACCATCATGAATGTAAAAACTGTGGTTTTGAGACGCCCGTTGTCACGTCAGAGGGGGATCATATCTATTACCGATATGTACTTCTTCTTGACCACGTGGATCAATTCATTCATAAGATGACACAAGAGGGTGTGGCCTGCAGGAGACCCGTTTTCAAGCCATTACACAGGTATCTTTCATTATCAGGTTACGAAACCACAGACTGGTTGTGGGAAAGGGCCGTCTCCATACCGATCTACCCTTCCCTGATGGATAACGAAATCTCTAAAATTATTGAAGCGGTGAAATTGGCAAGGTCTAAACATGTTTAATTATGACAAAAAAAAAGTATCTCTCTTAAGGATCTTTTGGCTTCTTGCCATTGTCGTCTTCTTATTTCTTCTCCTGCCCTTCACTCGTCAGTGTTTTTTCGATAATATCGGAAGGTGGTTGTATATCTTTCTTTTTTCTCTCACCCTGACTGCAACCCTTACACCCGTCATGAGAACCATTGCCCTGAAATTAAATATTGTGGATGCGCCGGAAGGCAGGAAAATCCATGAAAAGAGCACGCCCCTCTTAGGCGGCGCAGCCATTATCATCGCTTTTCTATTTGCCCTGATCTCGAATATGATCCTTGACAGAGAGTCGGTAATCCTGCTTACCGGCGCTCTTATCGTTGCACTGATGAGCCTGATTGACGACTGGAAAGGGCTTTCAGCAAGGTCCAAGCTTTTTGTGCAGATTATTGTTGTTCTGACACTCATCTATTTCGGGATTGTACTCGACCTGTTTCCTCCGGAAACCACGTGGGGATATATACTGAATGTTATTTTTACCATTTTGTGGATCGTCGGCATTACGAACGCCCTGAACTTCATTGACGGCATGGATGGACTGGCAGCAGGAATCAGCGCCATTATCGCTTTTTTTCTGGGTATTGTGGCCTACCAGACCAACCAGCCATATATGGGATGGATCGCAGCCGCCATGGTGGGAAGCTGTCTCGGTTTTCTTCCGTTTAATTTCAGGCCCACAAAGCCCGCTTCCATTTTCCTCGGCGATACGGGAAGCATTTTCCTGGGATTTACATTAGCCGCTCTGGCTGTCAAGGGAGAATGGGCTGATAACAATCCCATCGTCTCTTTTTCCGCGCCGGTTCTGATCTTCTGGATTTTGATTTTCGACATGACGTACATCACCGTGGAGCGAATCATCACCGGCAAGGTAAAGAGTTTCAGAGACTGGATCGATTACGTTGGCAAAGATCATATCCACCACAGAATGTATGCCATCCTGGGCGACAGAAGAAAAGCGGTGCTCTTCATCTATTTCTTATGCGCGACCCTCGGCATCAGCGCCATCGCCCTGAGAAATGCCCGCCCGATCGACGGTGTACTTTTAGTGTTTCAGGCATTTCTGATAACCATCGTCGTCTTGATTCTGGAATACTCCGGCAGGCAAAGGCATTAGCCTTTGGCAAAGGGATATTTATCGGCCGGCTTGTCGCAGGCACCGCCCCCATGAAATCATCAAGAAACACGAAGGGCTGATATCAGTGAGCAGTAATCACGGCAGAGGTACGAAGTTTACGATAGACCTTCCATGTAAAGCGAGGAAAGTATGATAAAGATTTTGATCGTGGATGACGAAGAAGGCGTCCGGATGTCCTTGAAAAAGGTTCTTCAAAGGGACGGTTACGAAATTCTTCTTGCAGAGAATGGTACAGAAGCTATCGAAATCGTTCGGAGGCAGATTAATGAAATAGAATCCGTCATATCGGATTTCAAAATGCCGGGAATGGATGGCCTGGAGACGTTAATGGAGATTGGCAAGCTCAATCCTGAAATCATCCGGATTATCCTGACCGGTTATGCCACTCTTGACCGCGCCATTGATAGCGTCAATTCCGGCATCGACGGCTTCTTGACCAAACCCTTCGACAACAACGAAATCAGGCTGAAGATCAAGGAATTTCATGTAAAAAAACGATTGAAACAATTTGTGCCAACCCAGGTGCTCGATGAACTGCAGAAATTCAGCATGAATCTGGCGCCAAGAAGCCAGAAAGTTTCGATCCTTTTTTCCGATATTCGCGGCTTTACCAGGATCACAGAGGATCTCACACCCCATGAGTTATCTGATCTTCTCAATCTCAATTATTTTTATCCCCTCGATAATATAATTTTCAAACATGGCGGCACGCTTGACAAACACATCGGCGACAGCATCATGGGGGTTTTCGGGGCGCCCATCACCCGGGAAGATGATGCACTCAGGGCTGTAGAATGCGCCATCGAGATGAGAGCGAAAGTTGCCGAAATAAATAAAGACATGACCATAAAAAATGTACAGATCCCCGTCGGTTTTGGGATCAGCACAGGAGAATCCATGGTGGGCATTTTCGGCTCTACCATTAGAAAAGAATACACCGCTCTGGGTCATCCCGTCAATTTAGCGGCAAGGCTGGAAC
>JBAWYD010000124.1:0-6576 GCA_037143735.1 Deltaproteobacteria bacterium | reverse complement strand
GTCATTCCGAGGACGGGAAGCTTGGCGGCCTGGACCTGGTTGAAGCCCTGTTGCAACACAAAAGCTCCGGAAGAGAAAGATAAGGAATCGCTATGAGACAAAGGGTTGAAACGGATTCTCTTGAGATCTTCGCCGGCGAGATGGAAAAGGTCAAGGGCGCGTTGCCTAAAAAGATCGAGGCAAATCCAGAAAACGCGGAGAAGGGATTGGCGAAGCTGGTCCTTACTCTGATAGAACTGATCCGGAAGTTAATGGAAAAGCAGGCGATGAGGCGGGTCGAGGCAGGCTCTCTGACCGATGAAGAAGTCGAGCGGGTCGGCGAGACGCTGATGAAGTTAGAGAACAAGATGAAGGAATTGAAAGAGATCTTCGGGCTTAAGGATGATGAATTAAACCTTAATCTAGGCCCTTTAGGAGATCTAATGTAAATGAGGCCATGATTCACGCCTGTCCGCTTCGCAACGAGGGATTTCAAAGGAGGTAAGATATGCACTCTGAGGAAGGCGCCAAAATTAATTGCCCTACGTTTCAAAAACAAGAGCTGATCATAAAAGAAATCACGAATAAGATCAATGCAACCGAAGGCGTCACGGGGAAGGCGGTATTTGCCGAAGAGCTTCGGATCGAAGCGGATGTGCTGCTTGCCTGCCAAGACTATAAGGATGCAAATCCCGATTGTAAAAAATGCCGTTTTATAGCCGCCTTGCGCAGGAAGACGGCGGATTTAATTGTGAAAGTAAAAAAACTAGCATAAAAAAGGGGGTAATCTTATGCAAGAACAAAAAATGATGCATGCTACAAACGCAACCAATCTTGCTGATATTTTAGAGCGGGTATTGGATAAGGGGATCGTGATCGCGGGGGATATCAGGATCCAGATTGCCGATATCGACCTTCTCAATATCAAGATAAGGCTATTGATCGCCTCGGTGGATAAGGCGATGGAGATGGGCATCAACTGGTGGCAGCAGGATTCCTATCTGTCTTCAAAGGCAAAGGATAGCGAGACGGAAAAAGAGAACGCGGTATTGAAAAAGAGACTGGACCGCCTGGAAGCGAAGATAAAGGTCAGATAATTTAATAAAAAATCTATGGATGCCGCCAAACTGCAGGCTTTAGGCAAATTTACCGCGGGCGTGGCTCATAAGATCAATAATTCACTCGGCATTATTTCCGGCAATGCCCAATATCTCCTGGCGAGGATCAAAGAAAAGGATCGCGGAAGCTTAACCGAAGAAGACCTGAAAGAGATCCGCGACTCTTTGAATAGTATCATGGAGAAGGGCGATTGCCTTGGCGCCATTACCAAAAAGATTTTAGAATTTACCGCTGAAGCAAAGTCGCGTAAAAAAGAAAGGGATCCATCATGCCGGTTAAAATTTTAATCATCGATGATGAAAAAGAGCTATCGGATGTTTTAAAGAAATACCTGACGCTTAGAGGATATTCTGTGACGGTTGCCCCTAACGGGAAAGAGGGAATGGCGGAGGCTAAGAAAGATGGATATGCCATCATCCTGGCGGACATACAATTGCCAGATATGAACGGGGTCGAGGTAATCAAGGCCATCGAGAAACTGGATGACAAGGCAAGGTTCCTGATCATTACCGGCTATTCCATTACCGGAGAGACTTCCGACTTGATCGAAAGCTCTAAAAGAGTCCATGGTTATATTTTCAAGCCTTTCAAGCCGGAACACCTGGAAGAAAAATTAAAAGAGATCTTAAACTTAGGCCTTTGATTTTTAGATGAATTCTATGATGAATCCGCGGAACCTCTATTTCTCGGCGCCCGGAAAGATATTGCGGGGCGGGTGAGATTTATATTGTCAATGAATAAGGCGATATGATTGTTCAATCCGGGCCTAAAGAAGATGCGGTTCTGAAACGGAAAATGGATGCCAAAGGGGTGAGGTCAGTCTTAACAAAGCAACCACTGAATAGAGGAAGGTCTCATGCCATACGTCAATGCGGCTGGAGCCGGAACGTCACCCACTTTATCGCGTATCCCACAGTCCCCGCGCTGGAAGAGGAGCATCGCCTGGATCGTGCTGGTGGCGGAAGTTAATGTTGACATCACCGAGCGCAAGCAGGCGGCGGAGGCGTTGCGACAGCAGGCCGAGGAACTCCGTACCATCAACGACGAGCTGAACCGCTTCAACCAGGTCGCCGTCGATCGCGAAATGAGAATGATTGAATTGAAGCGCGCCGTGAACGAACTGTGCGGAAAGCTGGGCGAACCGCCCCGCCACAGGCTCGCGGAGGACGAAACGGCCCCGCCGGCTTCGACGGAGGCTTAAGGCATGAAGCAGCCACCGGACTCACCTGCGGCGAACCGATTGAATCCACCTTTCGCCTTCGATGAGATCTATCGGCGTTATCTGGACGGCCTGCTGGCCAACGACCGCCATCAGTGCCGTGTGAGCTTCGAGCAATGGCTGGAGTCCCATGCCGAGCTTCGCACGCTCTATGAGGATCTGGTACAGCGTTCACTCTACGAAATAGGCGATCTATGGGAACGGAATCGGATTTCCGTGGCCACGGAGCACCTGGCAACGGCGATCACTGAGAGTCTGTTAAACCTGGCCTATCCTCGGCTTTTCGCGTCTCCGCGCCTGGGCAAATCGGCGATCGTCGCCTGCGTGGCCAACGAGTATCACCAGATCGGCGGCAAAATGATAGCCGATCTCTTTGAGTTGAACGGCTGGCGCGGTTATTTCCTGGGCGCGAACACGCCCGTGCGAGACTTGAAGACGCTCATTGAGGAAAAGCATCCGGACGTTGTGGCACTTTCAGTGGCTATGGTTTTTGGTCTGGATACGCTCATCAGCGCCGCCGCTGAAATTCGCGCGGCGTTCCCGGATGTGCCGATTCTCGTCGGCGGGCAGGCGCTCCGATGGGGTGGACGGGAGCGGGTCGAACGCCTGAGCGGTGTGCGTTGCCTGATGTCCTTAAGCGAACTCGAGGCGTGGATAAAGGATGGCGAAAACCATGTTTGACGCTCCCTGCATCGCCGAGGCTATGCGAACCTATGTGCTGGAGACCGCGCCCGTCCTGGCGCTCTATCTTGACGCTCATCATTGCGTGGCGGGCGCCAACGCACAGGCGCGCCAGGTGCTGTGCGGCGAGGCCTTGGGTCGCCCGTTCGCTGAACAGATCGTGGATTTCACAGGCTCGCTCGATCTTCCCTCGCTCATCAGGCAGGGGGGCGCTGTTCATCGGCTTACGCTCGGCACCGTCTCGGGAATGCCCGAGACCCTGAGCTTCCGGTTCTTTCCATTGCCCGATGGAGCGCTCGCTCTCGGAAGTTTTGACTTTCAGGAACAGCAGAAACTGCGTGACGAGGTGCTGGGACTGAATCGTGAGTTGAACAACCTGACGCGGCAACTTCATCAGGCCAACGCGGAACTGCGCGAATTAAACGAGCTCAAGAACCGCTTCATCGGCATGGCGGCGCACGATCTTCGCAAGCCCGTCGGAGTCATTATGACCTATAACGAGTTCGTTCTGGACGAAACCGGCGACCGCCTCAGCGACGACGAGCGCGGATTTTTGCGCTCCAGCCTAGCCGCCGCTGCCGGTATGAAGCGGCTAATCGACAATTTTCTCGATGTGTCCGTGATCGAGTCGGGACACCTACGGCTTGAGTGTTCGCGAACCGATGTGGCAGAAATTCTGGCGGGCGTGTTGCCGTTAGTCCGCCTGGTCGCCGTCAGAAAGAAGGTTGAATTGCTCACGGAAGAAACAGGGGAGGACAAGCTCCCCATTACCGTGGACATTGCCAAGCTCCAGCAGGTTCTTGTCAACCTGTTGAGCAATGCCGTTGAGCACTCCAAGGCTGGCCAGCGCGTCTGGCTTGTGGCTTGCCGGGAAGCCAAGGAACTGGTCTTCTCCGTGCGTGACGAAGGCCCCGGCATTAAACCCGAGGACCAGAAACGGCTCTTTGCCCCTTTCGTGCGCGCCGGGACCCGCAAGACCGCCGGCGAACGTAGCGTTGGACTCGGCCTCGCCATCGCGCGGCTGGTGGTCGAAGCTCATGGGGGTCGCATCCGGGTACAAAGCAAATCGGACCACGGCTCGACGTTTTTTGTAAACCTGCCAATGGCGGAAGGAGGCGAATGACCGTGCCTAGCGATCAATTAACCGTCAGGGTGAACCCCGATGCCACCTGTTTAAGGAGGCACCTATGAACTTGCAACACCTGATCCAGACTGCGAAACAGCTCCGTCAACCATCTGGTTCCGCGGCCGGAGAATTTGAGGCCTCGCGGGATGGCTTGGCCGAGGAACTCAACCGCCGGATGTCGGCCCGTCCGGACCTGGAGAAGCTCATCGGCCCCGGAAACCTGGCGATGATGCAGGACAACAGCCGCAACTTCTGCCGGTTCATGGGCGCGATGTTCCACGCTTACGAGCCGGAGGCGCTTGCCGAGACCGCGCTGTGGGTTTTCCGGGCCTACCGTTCACACGGGTTCAAAACAACCTACTGGCCCGCGAATCTGGATACGTTTGTTGAGATCATCCGCGACCATTTTGCCCCCGCCACCTTCGCGGAGATCTATCCTTTCTTCCAGTGGCTCATTGTCAACATACCAACCTTCGTGAAGATCAGTGACGAGCAACTGGCGGATCCCGTTCCGCCAGAGCCTCGCCATGATCCGGGAAGACAGCCGTGAATCCTTCTGTTCGCATCCTGGTAGTGGATGACGATCCCGACATCCTGAATGGCACTGCGCGTCTGCTGGAAAAAGCGGGCTACGCCGTGGACAAGGCATCCAGCGGCGAGGAAGCGCTGCAGGCAGTTCAGGACCACCGTCCGAACCTGATGTTGCTGGATTGCGACCTGCCGGGCATCGATGGCATCGAGGTTTGCCGCCGGATCAAGCGGGATCTGGCTCTGGCGGATCTCATTGTGATCATCGTCTCGGCCTCGCGCACGGAGAGCGATGCGAAGGTGGAGGGGTTCGAGTCAGGTGCGGACGGATACATCATCCGTCCCGTTCCCAACCGCGAACTGCTCGCGCAGGTGGAATCGTTTGTCCGCATCCACCACCTGACCTTTTCCTTGAAGGAAAAGACCCGGCAATTGCAGGAGAGCAATGAGTTCTTGCGTCAGGAGCGGTTGGCAGCTCTCAAACTGATGGAAGACGCCACGGAGAGTCGCAAGCGGGTCGAGAAGGCATATCAAGCCCTGAGTGAGAGCGAAAAGACTCTTCGAACTCATATCGAAAACTCATTCGATGTCATTTTCACGCTCAATAAAGATGGCATATTCAATTTCATATCCCCCTCATGGGAACGGCATTTCGGTTATCCCGTCAGCGATGCAATGGGGAAGTCCTTTGCGCCCTTTGTGCACCCGGATGATTTAGCGCCTCTTGCCGAATATCTTAAACGAGTCTTGAGCTCCGGGCAGAGTGAGGCGAGTCCTGCCTACCGCGTGAAGCATGCCGATGGATGCTGGCGATGGCTTATTTGCAATGGCACACCCTATGTCGATACGAAAGGCGAGCACCGGTTTATTGGTGTTAGCCGCGACATCACCGAGAGCAGGAAGGCGGAGGGTGAGCTGCGTGAAAGCGAAGAGAAATTCCGACTCCTGATCGAGAACAGCCACGACATTATATACAGGCTTACCCCGGATGGAACATTCACATTCGTCTCTCCCGCTTGGACCGCCCTCTTGGGGCATCCAATAAACCAGGTAGAGGGACAATCCTTCCAACCCTTTGTTCATTCGGATGATCTTGCGGGGTGCATGGCGTGGCTTCAAAAAGTGATTGTGACGGGAAAGCGACAAGAGGGCGTCCAGTATCGCGTGCGGCACATCGACGGATCCTGGCGCTGGCACACCTCAAGCGCTGTCCCTTTGAGAGACGCAGCCGGCACGATCATCGGTTTCGAAGGCACTGCCAGGGACATCACTGAGCGCAAGAAGGCGGAGATGGCGCTCGCGGAGCATGAAGAAAGAATCCGTCTCCTGCTGGATTCCACAGCCGAAGCGATATACGGTCTTGACATGAACGGTAACTGCACCTTCTGCAATAAATCCTGTCTGGATCTGCTTGGATACAAGCATCCTGACGAACTGTTCGGCAAGAACATGCATTGGCAGATTCACGCAAAGCATCCGGACGGAACACCCTTCCCCGTTGAAGGATGCCGTATTTTTCAGGCATTCAAAAAAGGGGAAGGCACGCACGTGGACGATGAAGTCCTCTGGCGTTCTGACGGCACATCTTTTCCTGCCGAGTACTGGTCGTATCCACAACGCCACGCCGGTGTGGTTGTAGGGGCTGTGGTGACATTCGTGAACATCACCGAGCGCAAACGGGCGGAAAAAGAAATTGTAAGTCTTTCAAGATTTCCGGCAGAAAATCCCAATCCTATCCTGCGCATAGCCGAAGATGGCACAATCCTGTACAGCAACAAAAGAGGGTTGGAGCTGCTTGCAAAGTGGGATGCTAAAATCGGAGAGAAGGCGCCTGAGCGGTGGTGCCGTCTGATCAAGAAGAAGTTTGATTCCGGAAAGACGGGGGCCGAAGAAGAAGAAGAAGAAGAAGAAGAAGAAGAAGAAG
>JBAWYD010000123.1:0-6603 GCA_037143735.1 Deltaproteobacteria bacterium | reverse complement strand
TGCGGCCGAGTGTTTCTGCTACCTGTTCTGCGATTCTGTATTCGTCATGGGAGTCAAGATTCACGGCGGCGCCGTCGGAAAATGCACGGTTGAGCTCTGCCGGTTTTTTGTACGGTCCGTTGAATATAATTTTTTCACCCGCAATCCCCAGTCGTTTGGCCATTTCGTATTCGAAACCGGAAACAACTTCCGCCCATGCCCCTTCTTGGTGAAGAATGGCGCATATTCCCGAGAGATAATTTGTTTTGTAGGAATAGGCGATGACCGTTTTTTCGTATCTTTTTGAGAAGGCTTCGAACATGTTGCGATAACCGTGTCGCAAAGAGGCTTCGGAGACGACGTAAAGGGGAGAACCATATTCCGTTAGAAGCTTTTCAACGGAATGGCCATCCACTTCTCTTACGGCGGGTATTTTTAAATACAAACCTTTCACTGTGTCCGTGTCAGTAAATGATATTTTGGTGATGACCGGTTTTACGTACGGGGGCTTGTTTTTTTTAGTCATAAGTCAGCTCTCCGGTTAAAGAAAAGATTCCGAAGCGGTCGATATCCGTGACGACGTCTATGGACATGCGCACAAACAGCTTACCTGGAATGATTCGAGAAACAGGGGGAACGTATTCACCCTGAACAATATCTACAAGGGCCGCGGGAAGATTCATGCCCGCCGTGGCTGCGAAGTTGATCCAGTCCGGGAATACGGGCAGGACATTTCGTACACAAGGGATGCCTCTTTCGTTTCTGGTCATGTTGATTGTCATGGGACCCGTCCAGCCGGTTTTTGCCACGATTTCTTCGGCCACATTGTTAAATTCTTCATCATCAATGGTAAGCCCCATCCATGTGCTGCCCCCGGGAGTGGTTAAGAGCTTTTTGATTGATACCAATCCCGCAATCTGGTGGTTTTGGTCAGCCAGAAGTCCGATGGCAAATTCGTCATCTGCTATATTACGAAAAACATTCATGTTTTGCACAGGAGCTTTTCCCAGGGAGAGAATGGATATCCTGTCGTCGCTGCCTTCCGTCGACGGCAGGCTGAAAGACACTGCGCGTTCCTTCAACCTGTCGCTCGGTTCGCCCTTAAATATATCGCGCATGGATTGCTTTTGGGGGAGCAGTGTTTTGATTCCCATGCCGTCAAGCGCTGAAACGTGATCTATCAGAAAAGGGACTTCCCTCTGTTGATTGGGGATGAGAATATCCATCCCCGTATTTGACTTGATCTGCGACAGCCGCTTCAGATATTCCCCGGAATCTCTTCCTGGAAAAGGAATGAGATACACTCTATTCATCAGGTCGCTTTGATACATACATGTTTCCAAAGGTTCGTATACCAGGCCGACCAGGTCATGATCACCGCAATCCTTAAGTGATTTCAGAACGCCGTAACCGGCAGCCGGCTCACTTGCCGTATTCAGCCCTGTCACTCCAATGATCAAAATGCTGTCTCCCCTAAAACTGTCAGTTCGGTAAGGGTGTGAGGGTCGATTACAGTGTCCGTGACGGTTCGCAAAAAGAGCTTTCCGGCGATGTAATCTTTTAGTGGCAGAACGGGAAGACCAAGGGCCAATTTCACGGTTAAAAGAGGCAGGTTCTGGCCCGCCACGGCTGCAAGATAAAGCCACGAGGGGAAACGGCTATTTACCTCAATAAGATGGAAAGAACCTTTTTGATCCCGGATGAACTCACATTCTGCCGGTCCTACCCAATCCAATTTTCTAAGAACCCTGGCGGTCAACTTGATCAGTTTTTGATTCTCAATGGTTACCCCGGCATATGCCTTGCCTTTCTCTGTAAGGCCGACCTTCTTCATCGCAACTGCTCCGATCATTGTCTTTTGCCTGTCCGTCAGGGCAATCACATCAAATTCATCGCCTGTAATGTAGTGTTGCATCAGGACCGGATAGCCCCATGACTCGAAAAGGCTTCCATATTCTGCCTCGCCTTTTTCTACGGATGAGCAGACTCTTGCATCGCTCAAAACGCCTTTTAATATAAATGGGATCCCGATATCGGCTGATTTGGACCGTATTTCTTCCACATTGTTTAAAATCAATGTCTTTGGGACGTCGATTCCGTTTTTCAGACCAAATTCATAAAGCAGATTTTTGGCCCGAAGCTTTACCTGAGAAGCCGGGGGCAATAGAAGCTGTATGCCAAGACCGTTGAGTCTTTCCTGAAGCCGGGCATAGAGCAGGACTTCAGAATCAAGCGCCGGGATGATGACATCCAGGGGAGTCTTTCGATGTATTTCTTCGATCCGATTGATGAGGGCATCGTGACCCGCAGCCGGATAAGGCACGATATAGGCGTAATCAATGATTCCTTTACTGAACACGCCTGTTGACAGGGGTTCAAAAACAAGGCCCGTGATCGTTCCCCGAAATTCGTCTGCCAGTTTCAGGCATCTCGCGATCCCGAGCCCTGGATAGGGACTGTCCGTGGCTAAAAGACCCGTAACGGCGACATTGATGTTGCTGATCCCGGTTTCCATGTCATGCCTTATGTCAAATCGATTTTTTGCAGTTCATTCAGGAAGGAATGGAAATCCTTTACCGCATCACGGATAGAATCCACCTCGAAATCACGTCGCAAATTGTCCAATATGACGCGGGTGTCTTTTCCCGAGATGATTTTCCCTAAAAAGAAGGCGCCCGTCGCATTGAGTGAATACACGGCGCCATTTTGCCTGTTGAATATAAATGAGTCACTTCCCCTTTTGATGATACTTTCCCGGATGTGATCCGGAATGTTCATCTGATCTATTTCATCATTGAGTTTGCGAATGTGATTTATACAGACGGGCAGTTCTTCTTTTTCCAAGGGTGGACAGGCTTCTGACGCGTCGCCGTCGAAGACGCAGTGAATTTGATCTAACAAATTGTTTTTTTTCGGCATACATCCACTCCGTGGTGTATTGCAAGGAATCATCAAACGACTCCCCCCTGTCCTTCGTCCATCAAGAACAGGGGGGGTAATCGATTTTATGATATTCATAATGATTTACATGCCCTTATTTCGCAGTCCCCAACACCTTGGCGATGGTATCCAGCCCGCGAGTGGCGTCCTGATTTTTGGGGTCGAGTTTGAGCATGCGGTTAAAGTGGAATTTCGCAGCTTCATAATAATACTTGTAATAATAACTCCAGCCCAGAACATTATAGAGGTCGTATAATGTTCGATTGCTTTCGATGATGTCGTAGAGCTCCTTGCCGTCCATGTAAGCGGGATAGAGTTGTATGGCTGTCGTAAAGGATGTCTTTGCCTTGTCTGTCTCCCCCATCCCCATCTTCGTATAACAGAGAGCGAGGCCGTAGTGGGGTTCGCCAAAATAGCGGTTTAGCCTTAATGAATCATTGAATTTCTCGATTGCTTCCTTATACTTCCGTTCCTTGTAGAGAATCCAGCCCTGGTTGTTGCGAGCGTCCATGGCGCGGGGCTCCATCTCGGCAATCTTTTTATAGGTCGCCTCCGCTTCTTTGACGTTTTTATTCCGGAGCTGGATGGCGGCAATGGTTCGCCATGCATTGGTCAGCTTCGGGTCCTTCCTGATCGCCTTTTCCAGATAGGCAATGGCGTCCTTGTCTTTACCCTTGTAAAAGAGTACCCAACCGCTTCCCACCATAGCATCTGCGTCTTCCCCGTCTTTTCTGAGGATATTCTGGAAATTTGTATAGGCTTCGTCCAGGTTACCAACCCAATAATTGGACCAGGCGATTCCCCCGATGGTCGTTTTATCACCGGGCTTGATGGCGAGGTATTGTTTGAATACCCCTAAGGCCAACTGATATTGCTGCTTATAGTAATAACTCCACCCCAGTACACCATAGAGGTTATTCCATCCCGGATTTGTCTTGATGAGATTCAACAGGTCCTTCGTATGGGCGTAATATGGATAGATTTCTATGGCAGTCGTCATCTGTGCCTTGGCCATGTCCATATCGCCCTTTTTTGCGTAGATAAGTCCCAGAGCGTAATAAGATTCGGCATAGTACGGATTAATCTGTTTCGATTCGTTAAGTGCCTGAATGGCTTTGTCATATTGGCCTGTATAGTAGTAGGACCAGCCCATGTTATTCCACGATGTTACGACCCGTTTATCGATTTTAATGATATTTTCGTATTCTTTAATCGCCTCATCGTAACGTTTTTGTTTAAAACAAAGATTGGCGAGAAAGGCCTGGGAATCAAAAAGGTTTTTATTGATGGAAAGCGATTTTCTCAGAGACGCTTCCGCTTTCTTTTCATCTTTCTGATACATATTAAGATATGCGAGACCATTGTAAGCGATGGCACTGCCGGGATTCAGGGATAAAGCCTGATTCAAGGCGGCGAGGGCTTCGGCACTTTTACCATACGCCAGATACGTGGATCCGAGACCGACAAGGGGCTCGTCTGCCTGCGGATTTTGCTTTGCAGCCAACTCGAAGGTGGACTTTGCTTTATCCAGATAGCCGAGCCATCGATAGCTCCATGCCGCTGCGATCAGGGCATCATAGTCATCGGCGTTCGCCTTTTTTAAATATCCGTCAAGCTTGTAGAGGGCGGCCGAATAGTCACCAAGCCTGTAATAAGCCAGACCAAAATCCTTCCATAGAGATCTCCATTCAGGAGTTTTCCCTATGATCTCGTGGATAAAGATATTATCTACATAGTAGGGGCTGATCTTTATGGCGTTCGCAAGATTTATGCGGGCTTTATCGAGTTTCCCGTTCATGTACTGGCTCAGGGCAAGTCCATAGACGCTCTCAGCAACGTCTCTGTTTAAGTAGAAAACCTTTTCAAAGGCATCCTCGGCATCGGCATACCGCTTTGCCGTATATCTGGCCCATCCCAGCTTGAGCCCGGCGGCGAGATTTTTCTTGTCCTCCTTTACGGCTTTTTCATAGGCGCCTAAAGCTTGTTCCAGTTTTCCATCTTCATAATAAATATCACCAAGGGTCGTTAACAGCTCGCTTTCATCGGTGAACTGATTTTTATACTTCAAAGCCAGGATCATGTAATCAGCAGCTTTCTGATAATCCCCACCTTTTTTGGCCACCTGTCCCAAACCGTGATTGCCGTCGGAATAAATGGATTCAATATATCTCCTGTCTTCGGAAGGATACGATGAGTTGTAAAATTCATTTTCCAGATGATCCTTTGCCCATCCGATCTCTTCTTTAAAGGTCCCTTCCGCCTCGTCGCTCCTTCCCTGCTCGGAATAGACCCAGGCCAGCCCCTGGATGGCTTTCATGTCCTTTTTGTTTATGTTTCTGATTTCAAGAAACAGAGCTTCCGCTTCCTCTAATCTGCTCAGTTTGATGTAATTCCATCCCAAAAGCTGTTTTGCCGGTGCGGATCTTGGGTCTTCCTGAACCGCCTTCTGGGAAAATATTGCAGAACGTTCATAATCCTTCTTATCCCAATACGTCACAGCCTCATCATACGACGACTTCTTGAAAAAACTGAGGGCGTGACCATTGTCAACCGCCATAAACAGGACCAGGATCAGAACGAACGCAACACCTGAAAAGCACCGCCAATACTTACCCTTCATAGCATGACTCCTTTCTCTTTAAACAATCTGATATATTTATAATGACTTTGCATAAGGAATTTCTGTTTCCCCTTCCAGAATAGACATGCCGACGACATCATGATACACGCCTTCCGAAAAAATAACCTCCCGAAAGACAGATTCCTTTTTAAAGCCGCATTTTTCGAAGCACCTGATAGCACGATGGTTATAAGCAAAGACAGTCAGCCACAGACGGTGGAAACCGAGTTCCCGAAAGCCGTAATCGATCATGATTTTAGTGACCTCGCTACCAAGTCGGTTTCCCCATCGATCCTTAGTTCCGATAAAGATACCGAACTCCGCATGACGATCCTGCCAGTTAATCTTCCGGAAGAATGTATTGCCAATATAACGATTATCCTCTATGGTTTGAATAGCCAGCTCCATCAGGCCTGAATACGGTGTGGGCTGCATAGCAACTCTAACGTCATTTTCCACCTGTTCGTATGATGTATAAACAGATTTGCCCATGTAAAGGCGTGCAAATTCCATGTCGTTGAACCATTCGTAGCGGTATGGGATATCATCTGCTTTTGTCGGTCTCAAATATGTGTGTTCGCTCTTTAACATGATTTATCCTGCCGGAAAATGAGACAATGTGTTTCATTTAAAAAAGATGGAGTCTTTTTGATATACATACACTGGCCTTATACCACAACCTGTTTTTAAATTTAAAGTAGAAAAATCAATTTGCTTCATGTGCGATAAAAGGAGGTCGAAAATGTCGATTGTTGCCGGATCGGTAAACCTGGGATCTTACAGGGCTCTGGTTGATGTGGCGATAGCAGATCTGAAAAAGAGCCGGATTATGGAACGCATCTGGGACAAAGATCATACGGTATGGAAACCGGAACCCACGGAGATCGCCAATCGTCTTGGTTGGTTGGACAGCCCGAAGGGTATGATGGGGAAGCTGGGGGAGATAGATTCCCTTGTGCAAGCGGTTCGTGCCGACGGTTACACGCACGCTCTTTTGCTGGGCATGGGGGGATCGAGTCTGGCGCCGGAAGTTTTTCGCAAAACCTTTGGCGTGAAGGAGGGAT
>JBAWYD010000122.1:0-6632 GCA_037143735.1 Deltaproteobacteria bacterium | reverse complement strand
TATCCTTCCACACCGGTAATCTGTCCGGCAAAAAAAATGTGATGATGGCTTTTCAACTGGAGGGTTTTCTCCAGGAGAACGGGAGCGTTGATGAATGTGTTGCGATGGATGCTTCCGTATCTGGCAAATTCGGCGTTTTCCAGCCCCGGGATCATTCTGAATATCCGGCCCTGTTCCGGCCATGTAAGCTTTGTTTGAAATCCCACCATGTTAAAAAGAATACCGTCTTTGTCTTCCTGGCGAAGCTGTACCACGGCATAGGGTTGCCTTCCCGTTTTCGGGTTGATTAAACCGACGGGTTTCATCGGTCCGTATGCAAGGGTGCTGACGCCGCTTCTGGCTATAATTTCTACGGGGAGACAACCGCTGAAAAATCGTGATTCCTCGAAGGGCTTGAGAGGCGTCTCCTTTCCCTCTGTCAGGGCTTTCCAGAAATGTTCGTATTCATCTTTCTCCAAGGGACAGTTTAAATAATCTCCTGCATCGTTTTGATATCTCGAGGCCCGGAAGACCCTGTTATGGTCGATGCTGTCCCCGGCGATGATGGGGGATATGGCATCGTAAAAATAGAGGTGCTCGCTTCCCGTAACGGCTCCGATGCTCCGGGCAAGAGCATCAGACGTCAGTGGGCCCGTGGCAATGACGACCGTTTTATTTCCGGGAATATCCGGTATTTCTTCCCGGATGATTTCAAGGTTTCTCCGGGCGAGAAGTTTTCCCTCGATGCAGCGTGAGAAGTCCGTCCTGTTGACGGCCAATGCCTTGCCTGCGGGAACCGCTGTCGCATCGGCGGCTTCCATGATGAGGGATCCCATCATGCGCATCTCCTCCTTGAGAAGACCGACGGCATTTTCTATCGCATTGGAGCGGAGGGAATTGCTGCAGACAAGCTCAGCAAGACATGGTGATTTGTGTGCCGGAGAAAAGCACCGGGGCTTCATTTCATAAAGCGTGACATTAATGTTATGTTTCAACAACTGCCAGGCAGTCTCGCACCCGGCAAGACCGCCGCCGATGACAATGATGGGGGCGTCACATGAAGACATATTCGGAAGAGACTCCTTGTCCGGTTCAGGAAGGTTGAGGTGCGTCGTCTTTCGGCGCCTTGTAGCGCTTGATATTCCGGCACTCCGGATAGCCCGTGCAGCCGAGAAACTTTCCATAGCGGCCCGGCTTCACGGCCATCGGTTTCCCGCATTTGTCGCACAGGGTATCCGTCACCTCAACAGCCGTGGGTTTGAGGGCGCCGTCCGTGCCCTTTTTGATCCTAACGATGTTCTTGCATTCCGGATAGCCGGAGCAGCCAAGAAAGGGACCGAATTTCCCGCGCTTGACGATCATGGGCCGTCCGCACTTTTCACAGGCGATATCGCTGACTTCCTCTTTGACCGGTGTGATCACGCCGTTCTCATTTTTTTGGATATTGACAATATTCTTGCATTCCGGGTAGCCGGAGCAGCCAAGAAAAGAACCGAATTTCCCCTGTTTGACGACCAGCTGCCGTCCGCACTTTTCACAGGTGTGTCCCGTTTCCACCATTTGCGGTTCCGGCTGGACCAGTTCTCCGTTTTCACCACGAGTAAAATTCTGTGTATTTTTGCAGGCCGGGTAATTCGAACAGGCCAGGAATTCTCCATTCCGGCCCCACTTTATCACCATGGGACTGTTGCATTTTTCGCAGATCCTGTCGGTGGGTGTCTCCTGACGTTTGATGTTCCGCATGTCCGTTTTGGCCTTCTTCAGCTCTTCTGCGAAGGGCAGGTAAAACTCATTCAGCGTTTCCAGGCGCTTCATTTTACCGGCTTCGATCATGTCGAGCTGTGTTTCGAGGATGGCGGTAAAAGCAATATCCATAACACGGGGGAAATTCTTGACCAGCAGGTCTGTGACCACCTCGCCAAGGTCGGTGGGATGAAAACGCCCCTTGTCAAGACGGACATATTCCCGTTCCTGAATGGTCGTGAGAATGGCGGCGTAAGTGCTGGGCCGTCCGATTCCCTTCTCTTCAAGCTCCCGGACCAGCGTCGCCTCGGTGAACCGTGGCAGAGGCTGCGTAAACTTCTGTTCCGGCTTGAGTGCGAGCAGATTCAGTGTTTCGCCTTCCCGGACGGCGGGAAGGATCTTGCCAAACTCCGTATCTTCACCATTTCCGTTCTCCTCCTTGCCCTCGGTATAAACGATGGTATATCCGGCGAATCTCATGACCGAACCCTGAGCCCGGAAGGTGCAGTTTGCCGCATCGACATCAATGGTCGTCTGATCGAAGAGGGCCGGATTCATCTGGCTGGCCATGAAGCGATTCCATATCAGTTGATAGAGCCTGAACTGGTCATTGCTCAGATAGGCTTTAATATCCTGTGGTTTGTAAGCCATGGAAGACGGCCGGATCGCTTCATGGGCATCCTGGGCGGTTCCCGCGTTTTTGAAGACCCTTGCCTTGGCGGGCAGATAGTCCGGATCATAATTCTCCTGGATATAGGTTCTGGCTTCCCGAAGTGCTTCTTCAGCGATTCGGAAGGAATCCGTCCTCATGTAAGTAATGAGCCCCACCGATCCTTCCGGACCCAGATCAATGCCTTCATAGAGCTTCTGCGCTATGCTCATCGTTTTTTTTGCGGAAAAGCTCAGCTTCCGGGACGCCTCCTGCTGCAGCTTGCTGGTGGTAAAAGGCGGCGATGGCGACCGCTTCATTTCTTTCTTTTCAACCCGACTCACCCAAAAGGGCGAGATTTTCAGCTTCTCCAGGAGGTTAGCGGCCTGGGTTTCATCGGAGACTTTCGCCTTTTTTTTGTCGATCCGGATCAGACGTGCCTCAAAGGGTGGCGGTTGCGCCCCCTCCAGCGACGCCGTGATGTTCCAATATTCTTCTGAAACAAACCGGCGGATTTCTTCTTCCCGGTCGCAGATCATCCGTACCGCCACGGACTGTACGCGCCCGGCGCTCAGTCCCCGTTTAACCTTTTCCCAGAGCAGAGGGCTGATCTGGTATCCCACGAGCCGGTCCAGAATCCGGCGGGTCTGCTGCGCTTCATATTTATTGAAATCCAGGTCCAGCGGATGGCTGATGGCTTCCAGAATCGTGTTTTTTGTCAGGTCGTTGAAGAGGACCCGCTGTATGGTTTTGTCCTTCATGCCAACTTCCTGGGCGATATGCCAGGCAATGGCTTCCCCCTCGCGGTCCGGGTCCGGAGCCAGATAGATGTGACGTGCAGTTTTTGCTGCTTTTTTCAGTTCGGAGAGAATTTTCTTCTTGGCTTCGATGACCTGGTAGGTGGGTTCAAAATCATGATCCATGTCAATGCCCAAGGTGCTCTTCGGGAGATCTTTCACATGACCCATGCAGGCCCTGACGTCGAAATCAGGTCCCAAATATTTTTTGATGGTTTTAACTTTTGTGGGTGATTCCACGATAATGAGAGAATTTGACATGCTTACTCCTTGCGGACATACATTTTTCCGGGCCTTTGTTCGATAAGCCCTCGCAACTCCAGGTTCAGGAGGATATTTAAAACCTCGGCGGCTTTGAAACCCGTGGACGCGATGACGGTATCAATATCCACTTTTTTCAAGGATATGCATTTAAATACAGATTTCTCCGCATCATTCAGCATTTTCATCACATCAGCATCAGAGGTTCTTTCTTTATCAACGATTTCCCGGTGCGGGGTCTTATCCCCCGGTTCCGGTTTATGAAAATACCCGTCTATCTGAGGAAGGATTTCATCCAGAATATCATCGACGCTTTCTATGAGCTTTGCGCCCTGCCTGATCAACTGGTGGGTTCCACGGGAGCCGGCGGAATCAATGCTTCCCGGTACCGCAAAGACCTCTCGCCCCTGATCAAGGGCAATCCGGGCGGTGATGAGGGAGCCGCTTTTTTCGCCCGCTTCCACCACTACCACGCCCAGCGACATTCCGCTGATGATTCTGTTTCTTGAGGGAAAATTCGGAGCATTGGGTTGCGTGCCGAAGGGAAATTCCGTGATAACGGCGCCTTTTTCAGCGATTTCCATGAGCAATTTTTCGTTTTCCGGGGGATATACAATATCAAGCCCGCATCCCAGAACGGCGATGGTTCGACCCTTACCTGCGAGAGCTCCTCTGTGTGCAGCCGAATCGATGCCTCTGGCCAGTCCGCTCACGACGGTGATTCCTTTGAGCGCAAGTTCCCGACAGATCTTCTCTGTGGTAAATTTACCGTACGTGCTTGCGATTCTGGAACCGACGACGGCAACATTGATATCATCATTTGAAAGGATGCCTTTTATATATAACAGTACCGGGAAGTCATAAATATTCAAAAGATTTCCTGGATATAACGGATCCTGGCATGTGACAATACCCACCTTGAGTTTTTCGGCGAGTATGAGATTCTCGTCCGCATTTTTCCAATTGTTGAAATCTTTGATATGGGCGGCCGTTTTTTCACCGATTCCCGGAATGACTTTGAGGGTCTGTAAGGATGCATCAAACACATTTTTGGGGCTGCCGAGGGCATCAACAAGGTTTTTGAAGCCTATATTCCCGACGCCCTCGATGGATTTAAGAGCAATCCAGTATTTCAGATCATGATCGTTCATTAATTCCTCTTATTTATTTTCAATGCGTAAGAGATCGGCAAGATATATCGGATATAAAAGGGGTGTCAAGTCTTTTCGATTGATAAAAATCGTTGCGAAATATTGCACTTTGCGCTAACAGTCCACAGATTTGAGGAGTCATTATGTTTATACGGTATAGAAGCGTCTCATTATTTTCCTTTGTTGTAGTACTTCTATGCGAAGTCGCTTTGCTTGTATTGACTTCGGATGGCATCTCCTCAAATTACGCCCAGGCAACCAGGGAGAACGCGGCCAGGCCCGCCATCGTTGTCACTCCGAGAGAAATAGACTTTGGTAACATTGGTCCTTCTGAAGGCACTAAAAGCACCTTTGTCATAAAAAAGAATATCGGCGCCGGTAACGTGGAGTGGTCTGTAAACGGTCCGGAAGGGTGGTCTCCGATGGAAGTACAAAAACTCTCCGGGTCCCTCCTGGATAAACCGGAGAATCTCAGGATTCACATCAGCTCGTTAAAAGAAGATCTTTATGACGGGACCGGCAATGTCCGAAAGTCATACCCTGTTCAGATGACTCTCGAAGCGAACAATCGCTTTGTAAGTTATCGTAATCGTCTGGCAGCCGGTGCACATAGAGAAATATTGAAACTGGTGTCAGGCAGCGGGACAAGTACCATTTTTGTAAGATTTAAACTGGTTTCCGCAGAATCTGAGCCAATCATTCATGTTGAACCGTCCAGGGTGGATTTTGGAATCGTTAAACCAGGAGACCAGGTATCCAGGAGGGTAAAAGTCACCAACGGGGGGACGAGCACGCTCAAATGGAACGTATCTGTCCAGAGTGATCTGAAGACTGGTATGACCGCGAAGCCGGGAAGATATATCTCTTTTTTGAATGAGGACGTAACGGGGAGCGGCCTCTATGTGCAACCCTCAAACGTGAAGGATGTTATGGATATTTCCGGTAAATGGTCGGAAATCAATGGGTATCCTTCAATCCGTACGGCCAGTCATGTCCTGAAGTATCGATTCTGGGGAACAGGTATATCCGTATTTTTTTCTGTAGAACCCGACGGGGGAGATCTGACGGCATATATAGACGAAAAACACAAGGATAATAATCAGGATTGCCATGCCGGGCATAAAGAGCGGGCAGAATGCGTGGTTGCTGAAGGGCTTGCAAATGGTCAACACGCTCTGACCATAGTCGGCAGGGAAGGGGTACACGCAATGATCGAAGGCGTCAGGATTTATGGAAGGGATGTGATGAAGGGAAATCCCGGATGGATCAGCATCTTTCCCGATTCAGGTACGTCAAACCGGGAAACGGATTTTGTGAATGTCACGGTCAATGCCCATCAGTCCAATCTTGGATATTATGGAGAAAGTCTCGTATTTGAATCAAATGGCGGTCAGTCCGTCGTTGAAGTTTCACTTGAAGTATCAGGAGACAACATCCCTAAAATATTAGATGTTTATCGTTATGTTCAGGGCGCCGACTATTTGTATACGTCAAATCCTCAGGAAGATACAAAAGTCATTTATGCCAAGGGATACAGAAAGCAGGGGATAGCCTTCAGGCTTTTCAGTCCCGGTGCGCCGGGGACAACGGCTTTCTACCGGTGGTATCATCCCGGGAAAAAAATCCATTTTTACTCCTATGATCGACACGGTGAGGGAAAATCCCTGAAGGGCTATATTTTTGAAGGCACTATCGGCCATATCGGCACCTCAAGACTTACAAATACCAGGGCGTTATACCGATGGTTTAACCCCGCTTCGGGTGGTCACTTTTATACAACCGATCCGAGTGGGGAAGGCCATCTGAAAAAAGGGTATCGTTTTGATGGAATAGCCGGTTATGTCAGATAATGAAGGGGACGACGTTTCCGTGTGTGCATTTCATCTTGACAAAACATTCTAAAGGGGTTATTAGCCACTTTCTTTTTGAGGATACACAATAGATAAGCGCCTGTAGCTCAGCTGGATAGAGCAACGGACTTCTAATCCGTAGGTCCCGGGTTCGAATCCCTGCAGGCGTACCAGATATAATATGAATGGTGGGTGTAGCTCA
>JBAWYD010000121.1:0-6662 GCA_037143735.1 Deltaproteobacteria bacterium | reverse complement strand
GCTAAACGAGCGGTCTTCCACCGTTGAGTTTCTCATAAATCCGGATGTATTCTGCGATCATGTTTCCAAGGTCGTATTTTTCTCTGGCTTCCCTCATGATCCGTTTTAGTTGTTTTTCTTTTACTTTCGGTGATCTCCTGTGAAAGGCAAGACTCTTTCCCAGACCGTACCATAATCCCCCTGTATCGTAATCCCTGAAGAGAAAACCGTTTCCCACATCCTGAGTCGCCCCGTCTCTTTTCAACCTGAGTTCCCTGATTTTATCGTGAAATCCTCCCGTGTCGCGGTTGGTCGCCGTTGCACCGAATAAATTACCTACCTGATCGATCTGACCGCAAGGCTCATAAATGGAGGCGCCAAAGACATCACTTGCAGCGGCGTAACCCAGCATACAGAGGTCATCACTGTACGGATGATAAGCGATCCGTCCATTTGACGCACAGGCGATTCGTCCCAGCGTCTCCGCGTGTTTCCTGTCATTTCCGATACCGTCGGCCACGATAGCGATCTGCGCGTCATGATGGGAATTTACGAAATGCCAGGCAACGGCCTCAAGGAGTTCAACCCCTTTCTGTGAAGGATCCAACCTTGACGGCCAGAAAAACAGAATGGCATTTGAATCGATATTGAGTCCCGTTCTTTTCTGAAATTCAACGAGATTTTCCTTTTTCGCGTCAATGACCGGATCGTCGGGACCATACTTTCTTATGCAGAACTCACAGCGCTCCGGATACATGTTTGAAGAGGGTGCGTTCATTATTGCCCACGCCATATCATTATAATACTTCGCTTTTACCTCATTGCGGACGCTTATAGGAACAATGGGCCTGTCATGAAAATAATCTTCCACAACTTCCATGAGAAATTTTTTTCCGACGAAATTGATAATGGTGGCATTCTTGATTGCCGTGGCCTGACAATCCACAGCCATTTTTCCGTGGTAATCGGAGATGTAGAGGTTTTCTGAAATTTTGTTAATATCAATCCCACCAAGATATTCGAGGGGCAGATCCGCGGTAAAAACATTGTGCACCGTATGGAGAACGGGTATGCCCGTTGATCTGGCATAGGCCGTTATGGCACCGCCCGCCATCCAGTCATGGCTGTGAATAATCAGTCTCCCTTCATGCCTGCCGCGGACCTCTTTGATGATATTGTTTACAATCTCTTTTTGAAATTCTGCGGCTGTCAGCAAAGGGTCCCCTGCATAAGCGCTTAGATTGTCAGCAAAGATTGCCGAACTGACGAGATGGATTTTTTCGGGATCAATATTGTATCTGATTTCCCGCCACTGATGCTCGCTCAGCTGCATTTCGCGCTGAAAACGTTTTTTTAAGTTTAGTGTTACCAGGTGAACCTCGATCCCTCGTTCAGACAGCCCTTCACATAGGGCGGAAATAACCTCCCCCTGCCCGCCGCTCTTCCCCGATATGTATCTGGCAAGAGCCCCCATATCTTCGGGCAGTCTCCCCGTTTCCGGTGTAATCATCAGGACAGCCGTTCTTTTTTGTTCCTTTATAATTTCAAAACGCCTGATGTGCGATTCAAGGTCATCTATTTTTCGAGTCAACACATGGGTCGGCTGTGCAATGGAGCCTCCGTATGGATTGAAATAGGCGTGGACAGCGTGGTCTTCACCGATTCGTTCGTGAAGAAAATAAATATGATCCGACGTGGTCAAATGCCTCCATTGCGTGAAGAGTTCCATGCCGGACCTGCGGGCGT
This sequence comes from Deltaproteobacteria bacterium, assembly GCA_037143735.1. Lineage (GTDB taxonomy): Bacteria > Desulfobacterota > Syntrophia > Syntrophales > UBA2185 > JAPLJQ01. The sequence goes on along the minus strand of JBAWYD010000121.1, from coordinate 4,937 downwards.
CTTTCTCCAAGCTCTCAATGTCTTTGAATAACTCGTATTGCGTCAGGTTCCCCAGCCATCCGAAGGTATCTCTTCCGGCATCCGCCCAGGAAGAAGTGGCCAGTCCGTGTATGTTCAGGACCGGGCAGTCGGCATCCTTGAATCTTTCCGCTATTTCCGAAGGATTCGATATGACAATATTGGAATGTTTTGAAAGGGATTCAGGCAAACCCCGCCAGAAATCGAAGATACCCTTGTCTTCCCAGATGTGTTCTCCGATATGCTCATAATCGTAACCGAGGAGTACCGCCTCTCCGTCGATTCTGGCAATGTATGCGGCATACTGATCGGGTGTAATCGGATCGTTGGGAAATCTGAATGCAACATCATCACTCAGCTCCCTGTTTCGTGGAATCACAATCAGGTTATTCCCTCTTGACCGAAAGACGGCATTTGGAGATATGGGATGATCGCTTCCCGTGTACATATCTTCCCTTCTTTCGCATAGTATGGCAGCATAACCCATATCGGCGACAACGTCTGCGATGTGATTGTTGTACATGAGCTCGGTATTGCGGAAGGACGTCGGAAACACTCCGAATAAAATTCTCATTTTTTCACGGTGCAGGGAGACTTGATCCCGGAATTCCTGCTTTCCCGGATCTTTAAAAAGGCTGGTGAGAGAATGATAGTATGTCTCGTCAAGAAACTCGACCTGATTATTTTCCATCCCTGCTGCATAAAGTTCCTGCAATGCCCTGATGACTGCGGGCTGATAGAGCTGCGCCTGCTCCAGGAAAGTGCCGGACATGCTGAGGGTGATTTTAAATTCCGGGTGGGACGAAACAAGCTCTGTGAACATGTTCGTTGCGGGAAGATAGCATTTTTCAGAGACCTTTATGAAAATTTCCCGGTTTTTCTCATCCCACAGAAACTTATCTCTTTCCGGATGGAGCCTGAGCGGCTGATGGAGCTGGAAATAAAATGTAACCAGCGGCATATGAAAAATCCCTTTCTTCTCTTTCTCTAATCGGCGTCGAGCCTTATGTTCCTGTCAGCACAAAAAGATACGTTTCTCGTCCGCTTTAAAAATACCATGTTTATAAAATATTACAAGTCATTTTCGTGAGATATATTAATATTGGTCAGTTATATTGACATCACGGTCGGATTCATGAAATAATTTAAAATATGATTAACAATCGTACGGTAACACAGAAGAGATCAATGACTGCCGATGAAAGAAAGGCCTTACGGCTTGCCCGTATTCCCCGGATCACCTACCCCGGGGCCCTTCCCATTACAGCGAAAAAAGACGACATCGTCAGTGCCATAAAGAGTAACAGGGTGGTCGTCATCACCGGGGAGACGGGTTCCGGTAAAACGACGCAGATCCCCAAGATGTGTCTCGAAGCCGGGAGAGGGATTTCCGGCGTCATTGGATGCACCCAGCCAAGAAGGGTTGCCGCCGTAACCGTAGCCCACAGGATCGCCGAAGAGATCGGCGAAGAGATCGGCCGCTCCGTGGGGTATCAAATCCGTTTTGAAGACCGATCGGGACGGAACAATTACATCAAAATCATGACGGACGGGATTCTTCTGAACGAAGCACAGAACGATCCGTATCTGCGCCGGTACGACACCATCATCGTTGATGAAGCCCACGAAAGAAGTTTGAACATCGATTTTGTCCTGGGCGTTCTGAAGACACTCCTTGGGAAAAGGAGAGACCTCAACGTCATCATCACGTCTGCCACCATCGATACGGAAAAGTTTTCCCGTGTCTTTAACGCTCCCATCATTGAAGTATCAGGCCGCATGTATCCCGTGGAAGTGCGCTACAGGCCTCTCGATCATGAACTTGAGGAGTCGGGTGAGGTCACGTATGTTGATGCGGCGATCAATGTTGTGGAACGGCTCATGGCGGAAAGATATGGCGGCGATATCCTCGTATTCATGCCAACGGAGCAGGATATCCGGGAAACATGTGAACTCATTGAAACAAAGCTTGATTACGAGGCCACCATCCTTCCCCTGTTTGCCCGCCTTCCATGGACAGAGCAGCGCCGCGTCTTTCAGCCATCTTCCTCAAGAAAGATCGTTGTGGCAACCAATGTGGCCGAAACTTCTATTACCATTCCAGGGATCAGGTATGTCATCGATACGGGGCTGGCGAGGATCTCCCAGTATAACTCTCGTTCCCGGACGACAAGTCTGCCCATCAGGTCCATATCGAAAAGCAGTGCGGATCAAAGGAAAGGGAGATGCGGCCGGGTGCAAAACGGGACATGTATCCGTCTGTTCGATAAAGACGATTATGAGAATCGTCCCCTGTTTACGGAACCCGAAATTCTCAGATCGAACCTGGCTGAGGTTATCCTCAGAATGCTTTTCCTGAGATTGGGAGACATTTCATCATTTCCTTTCATTGATCCACCGCAACCGAAAAATATCAGGGATGGTATTGAAATCCTCAGGGAGCTTGGGGCGATTGAAACAGTTGAGAATGATACAGAACCAGGCGACGATCAGGGGTATAAACTGACGGAAAGAGGCAGGATGATGGCTCGCCTTCCCATCGATCCCCGGATCTCCCGGATGATCATGGAGGCTGAAAAAGAAGAATGCCTGGAGGAAATTCTGATCATTGCTTCTGCGCTCAGCATTCAGGACCCGCGTGAACGGCCGGTGGAATTCGAAAAGGAGGCTGATAAAATCCACACCGTCTTTGCCGATCCCTCTTCCGATTTCATGAGCCTTCTTCGTATCTGGAATCAGTACCACAGCCTGATGCACACCGCTAAAAGCAAAAACAGAATGAAGAAATTCTGCCGGGAGTACTACCTCTCTTTCCGAAGAATGAGGGAGTGGATTGATGTTTATGACCAGCTCAAATCTATACTGGATGAACAAGGGTGGCAAATAAAAAAGAGACAGGATCTCGATGATAAAAACATATACGAAGGTATCCATAAATCAATCCTCTGCGGCTATCTTTCCAATATTGCAAACAAAAAAGAAAAGAATTTTTATATAGCCACAAAAGGGAAAGAAGTGATGATTTTCCCTGGTTCCGGTCTTTTCAACAAAGGCGGAAGCTGGATTGTGGCTGCCGAAATGATTGAGACCTCCCGGTTGTTCGCCCGTATGGCAGCCAATATCAAAAGCGAGTGGCTTGAAGAACTGGGAGGAGACCTGTGCCGGTCAACCTATTCCGAACCGCACTGGAGCCGTGATCGCGGCGAAGTTGTGGCCTTCGAGCAGGTCAGCCTGTTCGGCCTTGTGATTGTGCCGAAAAGGTCGGTTTCCTATGGCAGGATAAAGCCCGATGAAGCCTCTGAAATCTTTATCCGGAGCGCTCTCATTGAGGGAGATGTGAAAAAGCCCCTGCCCTTTTTGATTTACAATCAGGATGTCATTGAGAAAATTTCAACTATGGAGGATAAAATCAGAAGGCGTAATCTCCTCGCCTGCGAAGATGAACTCGCCAGGTTTTACCAGGAACGACTTCCTTGCATCTACGATGTGAGAACCCTTCAGAAGACGATTAAAGGGAAAGGAGGAGATGATTTTCTCCGGATGAAGGAAGATGATATCATGCAACATTTTCCCGCAGAGGATGAAATTTCCCTTTATCCCGACGAGGTTGTTTTCGGGAGTCATCGATTTTCATGCGATTATCGATTCGAACCTGGTAAGCTGGACGATGGGGTCACCTTAAGGGTGCCGGTTCACATGATTTCCACCCTGTCCGGAAAATCTTCGGACTGGCTGATACCCGGTCTGCTGAAAGATAAAATCATGGCTTTGCTGAAGGGGCTTCCCAAAGAATTCAGGAAGAAGCTTCAACCGCTTTCACATACCTGTGATATTGTTATGAAAGATATGCATAAAAGGGATGATTATTTTCTCTCTGCCCTGGGGGAGGTCATACACAAAAGATTCGGTGTGGACATTCCGGCATCTTCATGGAGCTATGATGCCGTTCCCGATCATCTGAAGATTCGCTACGCCGTTGTGGATGAAAAAGGAAAAGAGATAACATCAGGAAGGGACATCACGATACTTCAAAAAGATATTGTGTCAGAAATGGCTTCAAATGCATTTATCAGGTCGCAACAGATGTGGGAAAAAACCGGTTTAAAGGAATGGAATTTTGGTTATCTCCCCGAAGTGATTTCCCTTGGCAATGATAATAATCCTGAAGGCTTTGCATATCCGGCTCTGGAAGCGGCAGACGGATGTGTTAACCTCCGGTTATTTAATAACCAGTGGGACGCCGATACATCTCACCGAAAAGGGGTGATGGAGCTCTACTCTATATTATTCATAAATGACTTGAGGTATTTAAGAAAAGCCATTGTATTGAAAGGTGAATTAAAACAATGGATGGACGACATTGGGCTTACGAAAGTCCTTGAAAAGGCTATTTATGAAAAAGTTCTGTACGAGCTGTTCCATCGCCCTGTCAGAACCCGCGAGGCTTTTGAACGCCATGCCGGAGAGGTTGCTTCAAAAATTCTGCCTGCCGGCCAGGACGTTTTGAAAAAAGTCAAGCCGCTGATAAGGGCATATTACGACATCATTGTGAAGCTCCGGTCTCTTGAAACGTCAAGCCGTTTTAACTCGCCTGCGTTGCAATATCTTGCCGAAATAAAAGTTGACATGGACCGTTTGATGCCTCCCGATTTTATGATGCTTTATGATCAAGATAAAATGGACGATATCATCCGTTACCTTCGGGCCATGACCATCCGGGCGGAACGGGGGTTGGCCCACCTTGAAAAGGCGTTTCAGAAAACGGAAGAGATAAAAATCTTTGTAGACCGGTTTGAGGATATGGTAAAGAGCTTCTCCCCTCAGACATCTGATTTAAGGAAGATCGCGATTGAGGAACTCAGATGGATGATTGAGGAATACAAAGTATCCGTATTCGCCCAGGAAATAAAGACTGCCTT
>JBAWYD010000120.1:0-6699 GCA_037143735.1 Deltaproteobacteria bacterium | reverse complement strand
ACAACACTGTGGACGGCGCCGATCCGCGTACAGGCAAGCATTCCGATGGGCAGTTCGGTGATCATGGGAAGATAGAAGCAAACCCTGTCTCCCTTCTTCACACCGATGGACTTCAGGACATTGGCGAACCTGCAGACCTCTTCATGGAGTTGTCTGTAGGTGTATGCCCTGTCTTCTCCGGGTTCGTTTCCTTCCCATTGAATGGCAATTTTATCCCCTCGGATCGGAAGATGTCGATCGAGACAGTTGTAAGAGACATTGAGTTTGCCGCCCTCAAAGTACTTCACATAAATGGGCCCTTTATTCACATCAAAATTATAATCTTCGACCTTGTCCCATTTCTTGAACCATTCCACATACTCTCCCGCAACCTCAGACCAGAAGGCATCGGGTTCTTCAATAGAGCGCTTCCAGAGCTTCTCATATTCGGTTTTCCCCTTGATATGGGCCTTTTGCCTGATCCAGTCAGGCACCGGATAAATCTCCTTCAACTGATTTTTCTCTTCCTCTCCCATCGTTACCAATACCTCCCCCTTTTTGATGAATTCATAAAAAGTCGTCACTCCCATGCAGGCGGGAATCCAGACCAGAGGCCGTCTGCCTATTGTGCAGATGCCTTCCTGAAACAGGCTGCGTCATTCCCGCGCAGGCGGGAATCCAGATGGTGTGTATATATATGAAAATACTGGATTCCCGTTTTCACGGGAATGACAAGCGGCGCCGAAATTTGACTTTTTACGGGTTTGTAAAGATTAACAACTATTCCTGAAAATGTTTAAATATTTCACGCCGAATCATTTGATCTGAACCATACCATGAAATTGATTCTCAGACAAGAGATGTTTCCCCAAAATAACACCCCTGTATCCCTCCCCCTCGACGGGGGAGGGATGGATAGAACGGCTGGAACCCATTCAGGATGCCGTCATCCCTCCCCCTCGACGGGGGAGGGCGGGGTGGGGGTGATGGTTAGTCAGGCATTTTTAACATAAGCTGTGTTCTTTTTTACACACCCTTTACGGGTCATGAAGACGGCATACGGCATTCAACTTATCCGACACACGGGACGTTTACGCATATTTACCTGTATTTTTAACAAGATACATAACATGCACCTCCCTCCGGTCTTCCCCGTGGCGCCTCTGGTATAATAATTGCTCACCCCACGGACCACTGGATCAGTTTTCATGGGAACCAGGATGTCGCGCGGGTGAAATGACTTGACAAGGCGTACCCGCAATGTTAGTCAAGCGATGATTTTGATGCAAAGGAGGTGAGGAAGGGGACATTGTAACAGGGTCTTGAGGAAACCGGAAAGGCTTCCTCCCGCACCATGCGGATCAAAAGACCGATCGTAAGTTTTTTATTGAAAGGGATGATCTTTTCAAGACATGCCCGAAAAGATCGCACACAACTGTTAAACAGGAGGAAAAAATGAAAAAGTTTTGGATTGTAATGCTTGCAGCAGGGCTGTTCATGGCCTTTACGATGCCGGCCATTGCAGCAGTAGGCGGCGTGGACGTGAAGTTCAACGGCACCCTGCGCATGAGGGGCTGGTATGATGACAACGCAACCTTGCTTAAGCCGAAGGATGTAAATGGCATGGGCAGCGCCACAACGAATGGCAACAGCCAGGCCTTCTACGATAACCGCCTGAGAGTGGGGATGGAGTTCAAGGTTGCCGAAGGCTTGAAGCTCGTCACCCGGTTTGACGCCCTGGAGAAGAAATGGGGTCAGTCCGGTGTCAGTCCGACCTCTGGTGCTGCTCCCTTTGCTTATACTGGCGCCGCACAGCTACAGGCAGACGGAATCAGCTTTGAGCGCGCCTATGTGGACTTTAATCCTGGTATCGGCAGCATTCGTGTGGGTTATCAGGACTGGAGTGAGTGGGGAACTCTTTTTGGCAATTCCGACGTATCCTATGCCGGAATCAAGTATATCGGCGCCTTCGGGCCCGCGACGGTCGTTGTCGGTATTGAAAAGCGAGTTGAATCCAAATACTACGACTCGGCTACATCATTGACAAACGTGCCGGCTACATCTACAAATGACAGGCTCAATGTAGATATGGACGTATATGACCTCGGCGTTATCTACAAGTTCACCGGTGGTGAAGCGGGCGTTCTGTGGCAGTACGTGAAAGACAATACCGCCAATTATCGTGGTTCCTTCGCCGTGATGCCGGCTACTTACACTGCGCCTTACACAAGAACGCTCAATCTCATTGACCCCTATGTGAAGTTCAAAAGCGGTCCGGTCTATGTGGAAGCGGAAGGGTTGTACGCGTTCGGGAAATGGGCTCAGTATGACACGAGCTATAACGCAGCCGCCGTAGACCAGGATCTCAGCACATATGGCGTTTCCTTAAATGCAGAGATGGACTTCAAGCCTTTCTATGCCGGCGTCAAATTTGTCTATCTACAGGGTGACGATCCTGCCACCCAGGACAAGAAGGAAGGAAGCATCATAACAGACCTCACACTGGGGAACGTTCATAACTTCGCCCTCATGTACGGCAACTATGAATTTTTCAACCAGATTCAAGCTACCGGTTGGGCTGCTAAAGCAACGGGTGTCGCAGCAGCCGGCGCCGCAGTCAACCCCTCAAGGGCAAGGACGAGCATCAATTACGGTATAGACAATACTATCGCCTATCAGGGCTACGTAGGGATGAAACCGACTCCCAAACTGGATGTGTTTGTCGCCTACTCCTATATCAATGCACAGACGAAACCTCAAACAAACTGGATAAGCGACAACATCGGCCAGGAATTTGATTTGAGAGCCACGTACAAGATATTCGACAACCTTTCCTATACGATCGGCGCCGGATATTTCTTTACAGGCGATTACTTCAAGGGATCGGATACCACTGCTAAAGTGGATAATGATTACCTCCTTATGCACCAGTTGATGCTTAGCTTCTAAGATCGTTTCCTGAAGATCTGAACCACAAAAAGCCCCGGGGGGTAATCCCTCCGGGGCTTTTTTCATGTTTTCTATTGACAGACACAACAACATTGGGAACACAGGTGTTGCAAATATTCTTGACTATTGCCTCCTCACAAAGACGAAGTCACCGCCTTCGTCACCCGCTTCATTAATTGCACCGTAAAGAGGGGTCTGATTAACTTTACTGTTGTTAATAACGGCTTCTCTCAGTCTTGTAAAAAGTTTTTGTGAATCGAGATACGGCTCGTTATTCTCCTTGAGCCTCTTGATAAGAAATTCCACAAAGACACTCTGATCGGGAACCGTTTTCAGAGAACCGCTCGTCATGGCCTTCCGGCTGGGCGTTTCATAAATCTTTTCCACGGAGGCGCCGGGACTGCCTGAAGCCTCCCGCAGCTTGAAAATCCCCCCGCTGAAACAGGCATCGGCGACCAGAAGAATATGCTTTGCCTTGATCGCTTTGATATAATCACGAATGCTGCTGTTTGGAATCCAGTCTGAAGGATCATTCAGACCAGCCGCATCCATCGGCAGCCAGAACCCCTGTTTCATGTCATCCAGCCACATCCCATGACCGGCGTAAAAGATCAGCAGGTTGTCCTGGTCAGTCAATTGCTTCCTTAAATCCTGAAGAGTTTTATATATCTTTTTTCTGTCTGGATTGTTAAGAATCCTTATGTTCTCCTTCTCGAAATTATATCTGGAACTCAGGACTTCCATCAGCTGCCGGGCGTCGGATACAGGATAATCGAGTTTGCCTATTTCAGGGTTGGAATAGTCCTGAACAGCAATAAGCAGGGCATGATACTTCCCGGACGTGAAACCTTTTTCAGGAACCGGCTCCTCTTTCTTCACCGCAGCAACCTTTCCGGCTTCACGGTTAATGACAAACTGTTTCGTTACTTTGTTCTTACGAATATCGATCGCTGTAACCGTTATATTGTTCTTTCCAACCCTGAGAAGGACATCGCCTGAAAAATTTCCTTTCTCATCTAAATCAACCTGCTGGCCATTGATGAGAATATCGGATATGCCAATCTTGCTTTCGACTATACCTATAACGGTTATACTGGATTTCCTGGCAACCAGGGAAACAGCCCGGGTCACATCCGGGGAGACAATCATGATTTGGGGGGGAATCTTTTCTTCCGTTACGACAAGAGGCGATTCAGGTGGTTGACGAGGAACACCTGTTTTTGGAGCAGCAGTAGGCAACATGGCAATTTCCGTTTTGTCAGGGTCCTTACGGTATTTTGCCTGACGCAGTGCATGAGCCGCATCAACGAATGACCTCGCATCTTCTTCCGATTTCCAATTCAATGCCTGTGTTGTTCTTATTTGAACGCTGGAAGTGTTTACATCAACCATAAAATTCTTTCCATACTTCCACACTTTTTGCGATATATCATCGTAGCTTGCTGACTGCGTATGGTGAGTTATGTGGCTTGACCCTCTTGGATTGAATATTACCAATTCATCTCCTTGCAATGTAATGGTCTCAATGCCTGGAGGTTTTTGTATAAGCGACAGGCTGAGCTCAAGGGCATCTCTCGCTTCTTGTATCCCCATTTTGGCAGGTGAATCCGGATTAACACGATAAACAACCTGACCGCATCCCGACATCATGACGACGATGAGAAGACATGACAGAATCGATGAAAGTCTCATTTTGAGATCACCCCAAAGGCAATATTCGATCACGTATTTGAGTTGAAAAAAGGCGCCTAACGTATTTTTATTATATCAGGTTTTATAATCAAAACAATATAAGAAAACAGCCACAGACACACTTTTTCTTGACATTATGTCATGAATGACATATAGCGGGACAGGTTTGGCGTCAGAGATTATGAGTAGGTGTTCACGTATTATGTTTAATTCAAAAAACCTTAGCAAAATCAAAAAAACATGCCCGAAAAGATCACACACAATATTTAAACAGGAGGAAAAATGAAAAAGTTTTGGATTGTAATGCTCACCGCAGGGCTGTTCATGGCCTTTACGATGCCGGCCATTGCAGCAGTGGGCGGCGTGGACGTGAAGTTCAACGGCAGCCTGCGCATGAGGGGCTGGTATGATGACAACATGAGTTTGCTTAAGCCGAATGATACGAATGGCATAACCACTAACAAAAACAGCCAGGCCTTCTACGATAACCGTTTGAGAATGGGGACGGAGTTCAAGGTTGCCGAAGGCTTGATGCTCGTCACCCGGTTTGACGCCCTGGAGAAGAAATGGGGTCAGACAGGTGTAAGTCCGACATCTGGCGCTAATTATACTGGCGCCGCACAGCTACAGGCCGACAGCGTCAGCTTCGAGCACGCCTATGTGGACTTTAACACCAGTTTCGGAAGATTTCAGGTGGGCCATCAACTGTTTAGCGTCTGGGGACCAATGTTAGCCAATAACGACACGGCCGCTGCCGGAATCAGGTATATCGGCGCCTTTGGCCCCGCGACGATCATTGCCGCTACTGAAAAGCGTCAGGAATCACGTTACAGGGACACCGCCACCAGCTATACCACCGTGACGTCGGTAGGGGACAGGCTCAACGTAGATATGGACGTATATGACCTCGGCGCCGTCTACAGGTTCACAGGTGGTGAAGCGGGAATTATGTACCAGTACTTTGCCGACAATACATACAACTATAGATCATCGTCTGGTGGTCCCTTCAAGAGGACGATCAATATCATCGACCCCTATGTGAAGTTCAAAAGCGGTCCGGTCTATCTGGAATTTGAAGCGTTGTACGGCTTCGGGAAATGGGTCGACTATGACAGGGCCTCCGTCCCCACCACCGCCAACGTTGATCTCAGCACGTATGGCGCCTATTTAAATGCAGAGATGGAATTCAAGCCTTTCTATGCCGGTATCAAATTCGCCTATGTAGCCGGTGACGATCCTGCCACCGCGGACAAGAAGGAAGGAAGCATCCTGACAGACCTCAGCCTGGGGAGCCTCCATAACTTTGCCCTCATGTACGGCAACTATGAATTTTTCAACCAGGTTACAACCACGACGACAGGTTGGGCTCCTAAATCAACCACCGGCGGCACAAACAATGGCGCAAGGACGAATGTCACTTACGGTATCGACAATGCTATCGCCTATCAGGGCTACGTAGGGATGAAACCGACTCCCAAACTGGATGTGCTTCTCGCCTACTCCTATATAAACGCACAGCAGAAACCGAACACCATTTGGGTGAGTGACAACATCGGCCAGGAACTTGATTTGACAGCCACGTACAAGATATTCGACAACCTTTCCTATACGATTGGCGCCGGATATTTCTTTACAGGCGATTACTTCAAGGGAACGAGTGCCACTGCTGTAGTGGATAATGATTACCTCCTTATGCACCAGTTGTTGCTTACTTTCTAAGATCGTTTCCTGAAGATCTGACCCACAAAAAGCCCCGGAGGGTAATCCCTCCGGGGCTTTTTCATGTTTCCTATTGACAGGCACAACAATATGACTATAGTAATGCACCATCGGAGGTGTCAGATGAGGGCCAACATCGTTCTTGACGAATCTCTCATTGCAGAGGGTTTTAAACTCAGCGAGGAAAACCATAATGCCCATTTATGAATTTGAATGCAGCGCTTGCAGCCATATCTTTGAACGCGTGATGAAGGTCGGGGAAAGTTACGACAGCTTGCCCTGTCCGGAATGCAGCGCCGAAAAACCAAAAAAGTTGATCGGTTCGTGCAGCTTCCACAGCCGGGAAAGATACGAAGAAGG
>JBAWYD010000119.1:0-6801 GCA_037143735.1 Deltaproteobacteria bacterium | reverse complement strand
TGGGGGCCGTGATCGGGACGCAGGTTTTCGCAGACTGTGGGATAGAGACAGCGCCGATCCGGGCAGGCGCCGTGGGCGAGCTTCTTTTTACATTCAAATCCGTACATGTTCGCCGTTGGCCCCCCTACGTCGAGGATGTACCCCTTGAACCCGGGGAGGGAGGCAATCACCTCCGCCTCCCGGAGAATGGACGCCTCGCTGCGGGAGCTGACCGTCCGCCCCTCGTGGACGGTGATGGCGCAGAAGTGACACTCCCCGTAACAGCCCCGATGGGTGGGGATGGAAAAGCGGATCGTCTCCAGTGCCCGAACCTCGCCTTTCTGGTGGTGGCAGGGATGGATCGCCCTTTCGAAGTTCATGCCATAAACCTCGTCCATCTCCGCCTCGGTGAGGGGCAGGGCGGGGGGGTTGTGGATCAGCCAGCGGGTGTCCTGCTTCTGGCAGAGTCCCGATGCCGTTCGGGAATCCTGGTTCCGGTAGAAGGCAAGAAACATCTTTTCCAGGGCGGCCGGGTCTGCTGCTGCCTCTTCCCAGGAGGGAAGTTCGAGAAATCCCGGTTTTATCTCTGCTGCGGCATAACAAATACCCCTCACGTCCGAGACCTTGCGTCCATCGCGGAGCCGGTGGGCAAGCTCCAGCACCGTCTTTTCACCCATGCCGTAAACGATCAGGTCTGACTTCGCGTCCATCAGAATGGATCGCCTCACCCGGTTTGACCAGAAGTCATAATGGGCGATACGCCGGAGGCTCGCCTCGATCCCGCCCAGGACAATGGGCTTCGTCCCCCGAAAGTGGCGCCGGATCAGGTTGGCATAGGCGATCACCGCACGATCGGGGCGGCGGTTGTTGATCCCCCCGGCTGTAAAATCGTCCCCTTGACGCTTCTTCCCGGAAGCGGTGCGGTTGGCGATCAGGGAGTCGATGCAGCCGCCTGTGACGCCCCAGAAAAGTTCCGGTTCGCCGAGGCGGGTGATGTCCGCACCGGAGGCGATGTCCGGTTGGGGGATGATTCCCACCCGGTAGCCGGCGGCAAGGAGACGCTGGCCGATGACGGAAACGCCTACATAGGGGCTGTCTATGTAGCTGTCTCCTGTGATCAGGATCACGTCGAGCCGCGTCCAGCCGTGGGCGCGGACCTCCTCAGGGGTGACAGGCAGAAACATAGGAACCTTGTTCCTTTTTAGGTGTACTTTCAAATAAAGCAGTTGTCATGAAACGAACGTAAAGATCAAGGGTTTTTGTTATTGCCAGGGTCCCTTTTCAAGATCTTGGAAACTAAACTGCTTTTCATTTGACACAACAGAACTTTTCTTATATCCCTATCATGAAAAAATAAGGAGAAAAATGATGAATCCAAAAGAATGCATTCTTTATAGCGGAGGCGCCAATGGGGCGGAAGCCGAGTTCGGGCGCGGGGCGGAGAGGCATGGCGTCCAGGAGGTCAACTACGGCTTCGAAGGTCATCAGATGGAACGCGTCCGTGGGGTCAGGATATTGACCACTGAGGAACTGGAACGTAAGGATGTCAGTATGACCTATGTGTCCAAACTCATGCACCGCAACTACTCCACTGCCCCCATCTTTCGGAAGGTGCTACAGAGTATCTGCTGGCAGGTCACCGGTGCTCAGGAGGTTTTTGTTGTTGGTCAGATCATGGCGGACGATACGATCAAAGGCGGAACCGGATGGGGGGCGGAGTACGCCAAGTTCTGCAATAAGCCTCTCTATGTTTTCGACCAGGAGCGGAGCGGCTGGTTCATCTGGGAAAAAGACCACTGGCAGCAATCAGATTCTTCGATCATTACTCAAAAGCATTTCACCGGCACTGGCACCCGATTCCTCAAAGAAAACGGGAAAAAAGCCATCGCCGATCTTTTTGAAAGATCCTTCAAATGTTGACTTTTCATGGCCTTATAAGAGATAATTTTAAAAAATGTTGAGGGATCAACGTGGCCTACGATCAGATGATTATCCGGTGCCTCACCTGCGGTACAAAGAACCGTATACCGCAAAACCGGCTTCACGACCGGCCAACGTGCGGCAGGTGCCATGCCCATCTTGATGATATGATTATCCGTTGTCTCAGTTGCGGAACAAAAAACCGCATGCCGGAAGACCGGCTCAATCAGCGGCCCATCTGCGGCAAATGTGGTATCCCTCTGGTCATCAGCGCTGATACCGGGCATCCTGTGGACATCACCGATGGAACCTTTTCAAGGGAAGTGCTTTCCCATTCCGGTGCCGTCCTGATGGACTGCTGGGCGCCCTGGTGTTCCCCGTGCCGATTGTTGGCGCCAATCCTGGAAGAACTGGCTTCAAAATATGCGGGGGGGGTTAAGATTGTCAAACTGAATGTGGATGAAAATCCGCTGACTGCCTCCACGTATCACATTCAAAACATACCGACAATGCTGCTCTTCAAGGACGGTAAAATTGTTAACAGGCTGGTCGGAGTTTTGCCCAGAGAGGAACTTGAGCGACATCTCCTCTCCATCGTGAAGACAAACTAAGTGCAGGAAACGACTCAATAAGGAGATAAATAGCCTTGCACCCCTAACGAAACATCTTTTCCCGCTTATCCAGTTGAATCTCAAGATTTTTCAGCAGCTGGATATCATTTTTCAGTTGTTCATTTTCCTGAGACAATCGCGCTGTTTCCGACTGTAACTGACGGATATCTTTCTTTAATCTTTCATTTTCCTGAAGGAGTTTGTTTTTGTCTGACTGGGTTTTATTGCCCAACAGGTTTTTCCCCTGACAGGACTGACACTCATCAATGAGACGAATCAACCTCTCAGAAAGCCCCCTCCATCTGCTCTTTGGATAGGTGTTTACCAGCGTGTCGAACACCGACCTGGCTTTCCCATAGTCGGCAGGCTGCCCATTGCTTCCCATATAAGATAAACCGTCATGAAACAGATCCGCATCGGAAGTCGGTAGCGGTGAGACGCTCCCCGGCGGGATCATGGGCAAAGCGCAGGCTCCCAACAATAAGAACATGATTAAAAAAATGCTTTTATGATATTTTTTCCAGATCTTCCTGTTTAACATAATTGCTTCCCGGTAACGTTTTAGCGTATTCCTTTAACTCAGCAGCCTTTTTTGCCATCTCCAGAGGACTTTGAAAGCGTGTCCCGTCATCGGTCACCATGGCGACACTTACGGTAATGAGCGGAAATTTCTGCTGAATCCCCTGCCTGTCTTTGCCGAGGATAAAGCCCTTCTGCCTGTCTTTCTCACTGTAAAATTTCATAATATGCCTGTCAAACTCATTTACAAGCAGAAAGCAGAAGTTTTCCGCACGCCGGGGGTCTGAAATAATTACAAAATCATCACCCCCGATGTGACCGACGAAGTCGTCTTCTCCATCTGCAATCTGCATGTCCTCCGTTAAAATGCTCGCCACTTCCTTGATGACCTCGCTGCCCCATGCATACCCGTATTTATCGGCAAAGGGCTTGAAATTATCAAGATCCACATGGCAGAGGGAAAAGGGCTTTTTTTCTGCAAGCCGCTTTTCGATCTCTTTTTCAATCGCCAGATTACCGGGAAGCCCCGTCAGAGGACTCGCATCAAGGTTCAGAGCTTCGAGAACCTTAAGGCGTTCCGTCATGACTTCGAAAGCATCCGCCAGGCTGCCGATTTCATCATGGCGCTTCACTTTGAGGTCATAATCAAACTTTCCCTCCGCAATCAAACCGGTGGCTTTTTTCAGCTCTCTGATGGGTCTTGAGATATTATAGGTGATGATCAGAGCCAGTGTCAACCCGGCAAAAAGACTTACTGCACTGAGGATAATCGTCATTCTGGAAGCATTCATCCCCCTTATCCTTATCATGTTCATCCGGGAGTCTATGTCTGTTTCGGCATTTTTATGAATACCTCGCAAAATGGCGGCCATATCGTCGATGATTTTTCTGCTGTCCCTTTCAGAAAGGACGAGAGCCTCTTCAACACGGTTTTCCTTAACCATGACGACAGTCTGATCGAACAACGCCTCATGCCGGCTGTGCATGACTGACAAGAGGGACAGCGCCTGCTTTAAATCGGGAATTTGATTTTTTCGGAGATCCTCGATCCCCGTTTTGAATTCCCGGCTTCTCATCCGGAAAATTTCTTCGATGGACGGATCTTTCAATATAAGATATTTTTTTTCAGCGCTTTCCTGGGCAAGCAGGGTATCCATCATCTTTTTGCTCGAATCAAGAATGAAAAAATCCCGGTCGATGATGGTATAGGCCAATTCATTGAGGTTTTGGAGACTGAAAACGGCGTAGGCGCTCGCCAGGATCGTCAATAACGCCATCGCCAGATAACTGAGGAACAACTTTCGGCCGATTGTGAGCTTCATTCCACAAACCAGATGTGATCCATGTCAGACAACATAGTAGGGAGTTAGTATCATATCATCCTCATTTCCGCAAAGAAGAAAATAGAATGATTATTGCCCCCTTCACGGACTTCTGATATACTGGGCGCGTGCTTTGGTTTGCCAGACATTACAAATCCATAAAGGGGAGGCTTGATCCATGATCTATAACGAGGAATTTGAAACACTGCCCAGAGAGGTGCTGGAAACGCTGCAGTTGAAGCGGTTGCAGCAGGTCGTACAGCGGGTGTACCACACGGTGGGGTTTTACAGGACGGCCTTTGATAAAGCCGGAGTCAAGCCGGACGACATCAAAACCCTCTCTGATCTCAGGCGCCTGCCCTTCACGACAAAGCAGGATCTGAAAGACAATTATCCTTTCGGCTTGTTTGCTGTCCCGATGAGCAGCATTGTCCGGCTCCATGCTTCGTCCGGGACCACGGGACGATCGACCGTTGTGGGATATACGAAAAGGGATATCGACACATGGTCTGAACTGATGGCCAGGTGCTTTGTGGCGGCGGGTCTCACCAAAAATGACATCATCCATAATGCATACGGATACGGACTTTTCACCGGTGGTCTCGGGGCTCATTACGGCGCTGAAAAACTCGGGGCAAGCGTCATCCCCATGTCCGGCGGAAATACCAAACGGCAGATCATGATCCTGCAGGACTTCGGACCCACAGCGATCTGCTGCACCCCCTCCTACGCCCTGAATCTGGCAGAGCAGGGCGAGGCCATGGGTGTGGACATGCAGTCACTAAAGCTCCGGGTAGGTATTCTGGGCGCCGAACCCTGGAGCGAACAGCTGCGGGACGAAGTAGAAAGCAAGCTCAACATCACGGCCCTGAATATTTACGGCCTGTCGGAAATCATGGGGCCCGGGGTTGCCATGGAATGCCTGGAGGGGCGTCACGGCATGCATGTGTTCGAGGATCATTTCATTGTTGAAGCGATTCAACCGGAAACGGGCGAATTGTTGCCGTACGGCGAGGAAGGTGAACTGGTGTTTACGACCATCACCAAAGAGGCTTTCCCCCTGATCCGGTATCGCACCCGTGACATATCCAGGTTGATGATGGAACCCTGCCGATGCGGAAGAAGCCATCTCCGGATGGACCGCGTGACCGGAAGGAGCGACGACATGCTGATTATCCGGGGCGTGAATGTATTTCCATCTCAGATCGAAGCCGTTCTTGTGGCAGTCACGGAGCTTGAACCACACTATCAGCTTCTTGTGGACAGGGTTGGTTCCATGGACACCCTCGAGATTCAGGTCGAGATCAGCGAAAAGATTTTCGCTGATTCGGACGAAGTGCGCAACCTTCAAAAAATAGAAAGGCGCCTCGCCAAAGATATCAAGGACTATTTAGGTGTCACCGCGAAGGTAAAACTGGTCGAACCCAAGTCTTTGCAGCGTTTTGAAGGCAAGGCCAGCCGGGTGGTGGATAAGCGCAACATTTAACCGGAGGTAATCTTATGAAAGTAGATCAGATTTCCGTATTTCTGGAGAACAAGCCGGGGTCTCTTGAAAATGTCACAAGAATTTTGAAGAGCGCCAATGTAAATATCAGAACCCTGTCGCTTGCCGATACCACCGATTTCGGCATTCTTCGACTGATCGTCAACGACGTCGACACATCGCTTGCGGCGCTCAAGGAAAACGGGCTTCGGGTAAGCAGGACGATTGTGGTGGCCGTGGAGGTTCCGGACCGTCCCGGTGGTCTTCACAGCATACTGGAAGTGCTGTCACAAAACGGTATAAACGTAGAATACCTTTATGCGTTCGTCGAAAAAAGCGGGGAAAATGCCGTGATTATCTTCCGTTTCGATACGCCGGATAAGGCGATTGATGTCCTTCTGAAAAACGGCTTCACCGTGATGCCCGGAGAGAAGCTGTATGCTTTTTAATACGAATCTTTTGTAGTCGGTTTTGGACCCGTTTCCTTATTCATTAACCCTAATAGGTAAGGAGGTGCAGCCATGAAAACCCAGACCCGTTCCATTGAAAAACTGGTCGACGAACAGTTGAAGAAGTGGCAAATCCAAACCAGAGAACTGAAAGAGGAAAAGGCTAAACCCGGTCCGGTGCTCACCGTCTCCAGGGAGCCGGGCAGCGGCGGCAGTGAAATCGCCAGGAGGCTCGCCAGAGATCTGAACATGGATTTGATCGGCGCTCAAATCATCCAGAAAATCGCGGAAAGCGCCGACATGAGCACCAGGGTCATTGAATCCCTGGATGAAAAAGAAGTGACAAGGCGGGACAACTGGTTAGATTCTCTATTTGAAACCCGCCATCTGTGGCTCGACGACTACCTCTTCCACCTCACAAAGGTCATCGGAACCATTGGAAGACAGGGAAATGTCGTCATCGTGGGACGAGGCGCCCAGTACATCCTTCCTCCGGAGGATACGTTCCGGCTGCGCTT
>JBAWYD010000118.1:0-6852 GCA_037143735.1 Deltaproteobacteria bacterium | reverse complement strand
TTCTGGAAGCCATGGCCGCTTCACTGCCTGTCGTAATCAGCGGAAATGTCGGGGCTAAAGATCTGATCCGCGAGGGTATAAATGGCTTTGTTATTAACGATACTGACGATCCGGACATGATGGCAATGAAGCTCGGTGTGATGTTGGACGAAGACGTCAGGACCAGGATGGCTCAGGCGGCTTTTGAGACGGCGTCCGCCCATCCCTGGGAAAAAACCGTAAAAGAAGTCGAAGCCGTCTATGAAGAACTTTTGCGATGATTCTTTATAATAACACGATGCCTGAATTTCTGGATGCATGAACAACGACACTCGTAAAAAAGAAAAATATGGCAATAGAATGATGGACCTGTCGATCATTATAGTTTCTTACAATACGGCTGACCTTATTGAATCCTGTCTGAATTCCGTCGATAAAACCGACGCCGGGAAAGAAATATTCGTGGTGGACAATGCATCCAATGATGGGACTGCAGAAATTGTAAGGAACCATTTCCCCTGGGTTCATCTCATTGTGAACGAAAAAAACAGAGGGTTTGCCACGGCCAATAATCAGGTGCTGACTGATTGTCATGGACGTTACATTCTATTTCTTAATCCGGATACGCAGATCATGGCGGACACCCTCAAAAATGCCATTTCTTTCATGGATGATCATCCCCGTATTGGTCTGGCTGGCATGAAAATCATCAATCCCGATGGAACCCTGCAGGAGTCCGTTTCTTATCGGTATCCTGGTGAGAAATATACGAGAGGAGAACTATCCGGATTGAATGGGAAAATCGCCTGCGTCCTTGGCGCCGGCATGATCGCCGGACGGGAAATCGTTCTGAAAACCGGAGGGTTCGATGAAGACTTCTTCCTGTATGGCGAAGATCAGGATCTGTGCCTCCGTATCCGGAAATTGGGCTATGAAATCGGCTATATTGACGATGCCGTCGTGACTCATCTTGGCGGACAAAGTGAACGTCAATCCACCTCTGCAGAAAAGTGGGGGAAAAAAGTCAGGGCGGAGTATCTGTTTTATCGAAAGCATTACCTTCCGGAAACCATTGCCCGTATCAGGCAAGATGACTTGCGGAAGGCGCACTGGCGGATTGCCACGCTGAAGTTGACCATGCCCTTTGTGAAAGATAAGACAAAAGCCCATGAGAAATTGACCAAATACGAGGCAATCAATCGCGAGGCAGGATATAATATATGAACATATTAGGCATATCCGCATTTTATCACGATTCTGCCGCCGCGTTGTTGAAGGACGGGGAAATTGTTGCAGCCGCCCAGGAAGAGCGCTTTACCCGCAAAAAGCATGATTCTTCTTTTCCAGGTCAGGCCGTAAAGTTCTGTCTGCAGTATGGTGGTTTATCCCTGCCTGAGCTGGATGCTGTTGTTTTTTACGACAAACCCTTTCTGAAATTTGAAAGGCTTCTCGAAACCTATTATGCTTTTGCTCCGGGGGGATTAAAATCATTTCTGTCGGCCATTCCCGTTTGGGTCAAGGAAAAGCTTTTTCTAAAAAAGCTGATCCGGGAGGAACTGGCAAAAATCGAACACATAAATCTTGATGAAATAAAACTGCTGTTCACCGATCATCATCTTTCCCATGCCGCCAGTGCTTTCTTCCCTTCCCCGTATCGGGAATCGGCCATTCTTACGATTGATGGAGTTGGCGAGTGGGCAACGGCATCAATCGGATTCGGAAAAGACAACGGCATCAGTGTGCTGAAGGAAATGAAATTCCCCCATTCCGTTGGCCTGCTGTATTCCGCATTTACCTATTATCTGGGGTTCAGGGTTAATTCAGGGGAATATAAACTCATGGGACTCGCCCCCTACGGCGACCCTGAATCGGACCGGGCACGCAAGTATATGGCCGTCATCCGTGAACACCTTGTTGATATCAAGGAGGACGGCTCCATCTGGCTGAATCAGGAATATTTTGATTATGCCACCGGCTTGAGTATGGTTGACGACAGAAAGTGGGAACAATTATTTGGGTTGCCTCGCCGAAATGCTGAGTCGGAAATTGAACAGTGCCACGGCGATCTCGCTTTCGCCATACAACAGGTCACGGAAGAGATTGTATTGAAGATGGCAAAAACGGCCAAAAAGTTGACCGGTGCCGGAACCCTTTGTCTTTCCGGAGGGGTCGCATTGAACTGCGTCGCCAATGGGAATCTCCTGAAAAAAGGTGTTTTCAATGACATCTGGATCCAGTCGGCGGCAGGAGACGCCGGCGGCGCTCTTGGCGCCGCATATGCCGCTTACCACATGTATTTCAATCAGCCGCGAGCGGTTACGTCCGATGCAGACAGGATGCAGGGCGCTTACTTGGGGCCGGAATTCAGCGAACTCGACATCCGGGTGACAGCGCGGCAATATAAAGCTCCCCATCATTATTATGAAGATCCTGAGGTGCTGTATAAGACCGTTGCGGAATACCTGTCACGGGGGAAGGCGGTCGGCTGGTTTCAGGGGCGGATGGAGTGGGGTCCCCGGGCGCTTGGCAACCGCAGCATCCTGGGTGACGCAAGAAATAAGGATATGCAAAAACGGTTAAATTTAAAAATCAAATTCAGGGAAAGTTTCCGCCCCTTCGCCCCGTCCGTTCGGTATGAAGATGTCCAGACCTATTTTGAGATGGGAAACCCTTCTCCATATATGCTTCTCGTCGCCGATGTTCAGAAAACGCGACGGAATCCCCTGCCCGAAGACTATCATCAACAGCCGATTCGGGATAAACTCTATTATGTAAGATCCGATGTTCCAGCCATTACCCATCTCGACTACTCGGCACGGTTGCAGACAGTCCATAAGGAAACCAATCCCCGATTCTGGGCATTATTAAAGGCTTTCAAGGAAAAAACGGGATGTGGTGTGCTTGTGAATACAAGTTTTAACGTGAGGGGTGAACCGATCGTCTGTGATCCGGGGGATGCCTACAAATGCTTCATGAGAACGGATATGGATTACCTTGTCATGGGTGATGTCATTTTCGACAAGACAGAGCAGCCAAAGTGGCGGGAAGAAAGCGACTGGCGGGAATCGTATGGACTGGATTAAGATAAAAAAAGTCATCAAAGTTATTCTGTTTAATCTGTTTATAATCATCCTTTTACTGGCGCTCTATGAGTCTTATATTCTTCTTCTTATTCGCAACCCATCCCTGCTGAAGAAATTCCCGATGCGGACCAGGAACAGCATCGGCTACTTATACAACACGGGTGACCGTCACGTGATACAATTCTCGTCTGACTGCGCAAAGTTTGATGAAGGTCTCGGATACACACTAAAGCCGGGCCTGTGTACATTTTCCGGGAAAGAATTCAGCAACCGGTATGTTGTCAACAGCCTGGGTGTCAGAGATGATGAAAAGTCTTTGGATCACCCCCGGATCATCGTGACAGGGGATTCCTTTGCCATGGGATGGGGCGTGGATCAGGAGGAAGCCTTTGCTCAACGGGTCGAACAAAAAACCGGGCTTAAGGTTTTGAACGCCGCTGTTTCCTCCTATGGCACAGCAAGGGAAATGATGATTCTCCGGCGGGTTCCAACCGATCGTCTTCAATACCTGATTATTCAGTATTGCGAAAATGATTACGATGAGAATAAAGCATTTTATCTCAACCACAACGCATTGCCCAACACCATGAGTGAAGCGGAATATCACCGTTATGCGGATGTGGACAATCGACCCAAAACCTATTTTTTCGGAAAGTATCTGATGATGGAGATTGGGAAGCGAATAGACGAATTCAAACGTCACCGGACAACGGAGGGTAAACCGATTGACAAAGATGACCTGGATCTGTTTATCAATGCCATCATCCACAGTCAGCTTGATTTAAAAAATGTTCAGATTATTGTCTTCGCCATGAATGGAAGGAATCCTGATGATAACAAGGCGTTTCCCGAGGCATTGAAAAAAAGAATTGCCACAGGAGACTATCCCCATTATATCAAAAATATGCTTGTATTGGACTTCTCGAACATTCTCAGTGATGACCATTTTTATGTCCTTGACGATCATTTGAACCGGGATGGTCATCAGGTGATCGCCGATGTCCTTTTAAAAAACATCCGGTTGCAATAATAAATTGAAGGTAAAGAGTGATATATGGAAATATTGAGAGATCTTTGGGGGTTTTTGAAGGAAAGAAAAAAATGGTGGCTGCTACCCATGATTGTCATGCTGCTTTTGATCGGGCTTCTGATTTTTTCCAGTGGTACGGCCGTTGCTCCTTTTATCTATACACTGTTTTAGGTCATGCCCATGAATCAAATCGATACCTTCAAGACCGTTAATGTCCTTACGCTGGCCTTTTTAATCGGCTACCTGGTCTTCAGCATCAACTGGCTGCTGTGGGTCGCGTTTCTTCTCGCTATCGGCAATGCCTTTGAAAGCCGGATTACGTCCTGGATTGCAGAATACTGGATGAAATTGGCCGTGATTGTGGGAAATTTTAATTCAAAGATCATCCTGAGTGTTATATTTTTTATAGTTCTGACACCCATCGCCCTTGTTTACCGTTTCTTTAACCAGGAACTGGTGAACCATTTCAGGAAAAATCAGCGGCAGAGTTATTTCGATGATGTGAATAAATCATTTACAAAAAGTGATTTTGAAAAATTATGGTGAAAACAAACGACATGAGGCAGTTGCTCGACAGCCGTCAGTTTCATTTTACAAGGCTGCTATTGACAGATATCGACAACAGGCCAGTCCTTGAGATCAACAAACCGGAAATGGCTGATGAGGAAATCTGCCTCTTTCATCGGGCCGTGTCAAGCGGTGACGTTTATCTGGAAAGACTGCATGAAACGATCCGGCAGGGCATGACAAGGCATCAGGCGTTGCCGGTGGTTCGTTTCGCCGATGGGGAATATGCATTTTACAACCGTGATCTCAGCTGCAATGGTCTCTATCAGCAGGCGGAATCTGTTGACGCTATAAAAAATGTGATGCCTTCACATATCGCAGCCCTGAAAACACTGACGTTATCGGGCAAGATTGCCCCCTTGATTTTTCCGGGAAATATTAATCGTAAGGCAGCGGGATTGTTTACTTTTTTTAGAAAGTCAAAAGAAAATTCATCTGCCTCCACTTTTCTGGAGTTTATCTTCCATAATGAAATTGAACTGAATGCCGAAAATTACGTACCTTTCTACGTCGTATATGCCTATCTGACCTCTGATGATTTTATCCGCCTTGTCGATCATAAAAAAATCTGTGTTATGAACTCGGAATTCAACAGAAACTCCTGTACTGACTGGTTTGGCCGTCTTTCGAGTACCCCGGATATTTCATTCGTAGAAATTCCCGCCGAATACGTGGCAACGCGCTGGGATTCGATGAAAGAAGGGATTATGAAACAGATACCTCCTGACACTGAACTCTGCCTTGTTGGAGCGGGAATAGGGGCCCTCTCCGTATGTGTCGATGTGGCGGAGCGGCTCTCGATTCCCGCCATTGATGCGGGACACGTCCTGAACATGATGAATGACTGTGTGGACAAGTCGAACGGATCGAGGCTGTATACTATCAGAACGACAAAGAACTGAGCTGACACCTCCATATATTGACTTTCATACCACCATGAACGACCCGTTTAAAAAATACCGGCGACAATTTCGAATCTGGCAAAATGGTCTCAGGCTGAAACGTGAACTGCGCTACTATAACTCCGCATTTGCTTCGCGCAATTTCACCATTCCTGACGAGGAGCTTATCCGGGATGCCATGAAATACAGGTTCCCCCGTATCCGCCCAAAAGAAAAAGGCTCCTTAAAAATCCTTGCGATTTACCACCACTATAACTGGGAAAACGAAGCGCTTCGACCGTCGCTCGAAAAATTTGGACAGGTTCGGCACTACGACTGGTTTGAGCAATTCAACCACCAGAAAAAAGACTGGCATCATTCCGGAAGGGAAGAAATGAACAGGAGTCTTGTAAAGCGGGTTGAACAGTGGACGAAACAGGATACAACGGACGTAGTCTTTACCTATCTTTCCGGAGAACTGGTGACGCCGGAAACTGTTCGAGCATTAAGGAATTGCGGCGCTCCCCTGGTGAATTTAGCCTTGAACGACAAGGAACATTTCGTGGGAAAAATCAGACATGGTCAGGCCACGGGCTCCCGGGATATCTGCCGCCACTTTGATATCTGCTGGACAAGCACGGAAGATGCCGTGAAAAAATACTGTGTAGAGGGGGCAACCCCGATCTATCTCCCCGAAGGGGCAAATCCGGAAATTCATACACCGTATGATGTGAAAAAAACCATCGATGTGTCCTTCGTCGGCCAATGTTATGGAAATCGATCCGAGACCATCAAAAGACTTGAATCTCAAGGCATCCATGTCGAAGCCTATGGGTACGGATGGCCGAATGGCCACCTGTCAACGGAAGGCATGGTATGCATGTACTCAAAAAGCAAGATCAACCTCGGCTTCGGAGGCGTTATCAGTCATAGCGATACCTATTGTCTTAAGGGAAGAGATTTTGAAATTCCCATGAGCGGAGGGCTTTATGTCACAGAGTACCATCCTGAACTGGAAAAGTTTTATGATCCGGGTTCTGAGATTGTGACGTACAATGGATTCGACGACCTGATTACAAAAATCCGATTTCTTCTGTCAGATCCCGAAAAGGCTGAAGAAATAAGAAAGAAAGGGCTCGGGCGTGCCCGTCGTGAACATTCATGGGAAATGCGCTTCCAAAAGATTTTTAACCTCCTGGGACTGATCTAAAAAATAATATAGTCATACTTTCCGTAGATCAACTGATGAATGAAAGAGCCCCTCAAGGAACTCTTGAACCACCTTTTTGACTTGGTCCACCGTCAATTCCTC
>JBAWYD010000117.1:0-6942 GCA_037143735.1 Deltaproteobacteria bacterium | reverse complement strand
GGAAGGAGTCCCTTATCATTATCTCCATCTTCCGTGGCGATGCGAAACGCCTTGAAACCGTTCGCCATGCGGGCCAGTTCCCACGCATTCTTCCAGCCGGAAGCAAGGATTCCCAGAAACAGCTTGAAAAAAGGAAGACGCAACTGTCTTGCAATATCCCTGGCGTTCCTGAAGGCCTCTATCAGGTCAAGCCTTTGTCTCAAAGCTCTTTCAGCAGCGCCGGTCTTCATGACCCGGCAGTAAATTCCGTCAAACCGGGTTGAATAGAGGGTATCGTAAACGTCTTTCTCCAGAGACAGTTTCTTGAAAGTCGCATGCAGGGGACTTTCCTTTGTCGTCATGAACCGGGTTCCCATTGCAATCCCATGGGCGCCCAGGGCCAGCGCAGCCGCCAACCCCCTTCCATCGGCAAATCCTCCCGCCGCAATGACGGGTATTTTGAGGACATCCGCAAGGGAAGGGATCAGAACCAGTGACGTTACCGCATCCCCGTGGGCGGCCGCTTCGTGCCCTGTGGCAATGACGGCATCCGCGCCATATTCCTCCGCCCGTTTTGCATGACGGGCATTGGTAACCGTGGCAATGACCTTCCCGCCGTATTGATGGGCTTCACGGACGAGCCAGTCCCCCTTCCCCAAAGCAAAGTTGATGACAGGCACCTGCTCCTCCAGGAGAACTTTTGCGTTCTCAGAGGCTCCAGGCATAAGAAGCGTCGCATTGGCGCCAAACGGTCTGTCGGTGAGCGTCCTGATCTCCCGGATGGCCTGTCTCGTCTGATCGACATCGAGAGGCCCTGTGGCCAGAATTCCTAACCCCCCGGCATTTGAAACGGCCGCCACCATCCGAGGCACACTGATCCAGCTCATGCCGGAAAGAACAATGGGGTGCCTGATACCAAAAAGTTCCGTGATGCTGGTTTTCAAGAATGACTCCTGTAAAAGGAAAAGGGGGTTATATCCACATCCGCTATCGGGACTGCAGCATCCTGCCAATCGTCATGATCTCGGCCTCTTTCGTTCCTTCGTAGAGTTCAAGTATCTTCGCATCCCTGTACCATTTCTGGACGCTGTATTCATCAATATAGCCATACCCGCCATGAAGTTCCACGGCATAATTGGCACAGAATACAGCCGTCTGACCACCGAAATATTTGGCCATTGCCGCCAGGGTGTAATCCGGCCTGCCCTGATCCACCAGCCAGGCCGACTTGTAAACGAGACCTCTCAAAGCCTCGATTTTAATCGCCATCTCCGTCAGTTTCATCTGGGTCAACTGGAACGTACCTAAAGGCGCGCCAAAAGCCGACCTCTCTTTTACGTACTTGATACTGGTCTCCAGACAGGCTTCGGAAAGTCCCAGGGCCTGGGCGGAAACCATGATTCTTGTCACGTCAAAGAAGTGCATCAACTGACGGAAGCCGTTTCCCTCCCTGCCGATGAGGCTGGATTGGGGAACCCGCGCGTCCTCGAAGACAATTTCCGCCGTGTCGCTGGAACGGATGCCCATCTTCCCGTGGATCTTGTTTCTGGTGACACCCGGGGTGTCCGCCGGGACGATGATGAGACTGAAGCTGTTGTGTTTCTTTTCTTCCGGGTTGGTGATGCACTGGGCAACCATGAAATCGCAGACCGTTCCGTTGGTAATGAACATCTTGTTCCCGTTGATGACATAATCATTTCCGTTTTTCACGGCCCTCGTCCTGTAGCCGGCCACATCGGTGCCTGCATCGGTTTCCGTAAAGGCTCCTGCGCTGACCTGCTCGCCTCTGCAGACCGGCGGCAGATACTTTTTTTTCTGTTCTTCCGTACCAAATTGAAATATTGCTTCACAGCCAAACGCGGCGGCAACGACGTTCAACGCGATGCCCATGTCCACTTTGGATAATTCCTCCGTAATGATGGCATTCCCCAGAATGCCCGCTCCGGATCCGCCGTATTCTTCGGGTACCCAGGCAGCGACAAGGCCATTCTCCGCGGCTTTCCTGCGAATTTCCGGCGTGTATTTCTCTTCTTCGTCACATTCACGGGACAGACCGGAAAACTCCGTCTGGGCAAATTTCTTTGCCATGTCTTTCAACATCTTCAGTTCATCCGTCAATTCAAAATCCATCTTGCACCCTCCTAAATGTAGAGCTTTCTCAATTGAATCTTGTTGATCTTGCCCACACTGGTCTTGGGAATCGCGTCAACAATCTGATAACTGTCAGGTACGCCGTACTTGGGAATCTTTCCCTCTTTGGCAAATTTAGTCATAAACTTACGCAGATCTTCCTCGCTGACCTTGTCCCTGTACTCCGGCCTCAGAACAACGATCAGCAGAGGACGCTCTCCCCATTTGTTATCAGGGATGCCTATCGCCGCTGCTTCCGACACGGCTTCATGCTGGCTGATGAGATTTTCAAGTTCGAGAGAGGATATCCATTCCCCGCCCGTTTTAATGACGTCTTTGGTTCTGTCTGTAATCTGGATATAACCCGCGGGGTCTATGAAGGCCACATCACCCGTATGAAGCCACCCCTTCTGCCAGAGGTCCTTTGTTCTTTCCGGGTCTTTGAAATAGCTCTCCGTGAGCCACGGGGCTCTCAGAATCAGCTCCCCTGTTGACTGGCCATTGTGAGGTAATTCTTTGCCCGATGAGTCCACGACCTTTGTATATACAAGAGGTACGGGAAGTCCCGTCATGATCTGTTTGTCAATCTGTTTGTCCTCGTTCCAGTCGAGCATATAGGGTTTGAGGTTCGCCAGAGAAATGATGGGACAGGTCTCCGACATGCCATAGCCGGAGAATATCTGAATCCCCAAGCCTGCTGCCGCCTTGGCCAGCCCCTTGGGAAGCCTTGACCCCCCGATCACCACCTTCCATTTGGATAAATCAAGCTTCTTCACGACAGGACTGGTCACCAGCATATGGATAATCGTCGGCACACAGTGGGAAAACGTAACCTTTTCGGTTAAAATCAGTTTCAGGAGCATTTCCGGCTCGTATTTTCCGGGATAGACCTGTTTCACACCCAGCATGGTTGCGGCATAGGGAATGCCCCAGGCATGGACATGGAACATGGGGGTGATCGGCATATACACATCATTTGAACGAAATCTGCCGGGCGATTCATAGGCGCTTAACCCGATCAGTCCGCTCAGGGTATGAAGAACCAGTTGCCTGTGGGAAAAATATACCCCCTTGGGAAGTCCTGTCGTCCCTGTTGTATAAAACGTCGTTGCTCTCGTTTTCTCATCCAGATCAGGAAAGTCGTACGAAGGAGCGGCTCCCTGAAGCATCTCTTCATATTCCATGTCGATACGGACTTTTGTTTCCGGTTTTTTATCGTCATCGGTAATCAGGATAATCTTCTTGACTGTCGTAAGCTTATCCTGAATGGCTTCTAAAAGTGGAAGGAAGTCGGCGTGTATCAGAACCACATCATCTTCTGCATGATTCATGGTGTACAGAATCTGATCGGGAGACAAACGCCAGTTCTGTGTATGAAGCACCGCACCCATCATGGGAATGGCAAAGAAGCATTCCAGATAACGGTGGCTGTCATAATCAAATACACACACCGTATCACCCGTCTTGACCCCAAGCAGTTTCAGTGCATTGGCAAGTCTGTGGACCCGTTCATTGAACGCTCTGTACGTCAGACGGACCTTGTCCCGGTAAATAATCTGCTGATCAGGGGCAAAAAGCAGCGGCGTTTCAAGAATGTGTTTAATAAGAAGTTGATAATTGTACCATTCTCCCGGTTGATATTTTTTTTCTGCCATACCTGCCCTCCTTACGAGTTAAATGGATACCTTGCTTTTGTATAATCATAAACCCCTTTGTCGCTTTTCCTTCCATAACTACCGGCTCTGACCAGTTGTTTCAACGGGGAAAAAATAACAGATACACCGTATTGAGGTCAAGAATAAAAACCGGATTGCATGAAACATTGAAAAAGGTTTGCACGAAGCCCGAAGATGTGAGACGATTTTATACGAAAATTTAAAGGGCGTTGCCATGCATATCATTATTGATGGATACAACATGATCAGGCAATCCGGCACACTTCGCCGATACGAGAGGTTGAGCCTGGAAGCGGGCCGTAATGCCCTGATTCAAAGGGTATCATGTTACAAAAAGCTGAAAGGGCACCGGATGACCATTGTCTTTGACGGATGGAAGAACGGCCCGGAAATGGAAGAACGGGACAGACGGGAAGGGATTGCCGTCGTCTATTCCCGCAGAGGTGAAGAGGCGGACGATGTCATCAAACGCATGGTGGAGAAAAAAGGGGAAGAGATCGTTGTGGTCACGTCAGACCGCGGTATCGCTGATTTTGTAAGTCACAGAGGTGGAATCCCCATTTCTTCTCAGGCGTTCGAGTCCCTGATTGAAGGAAGTACAGTCTCCCCTCCCGATTCGACTTCTTGTGATGACGTTGATTCAGCAGACAGGGAAGACGAAGAAGATATAAGGGGATCCGATAAAAAGAAGGGACCGTCAAGGCGTCTTTCCAGGAAGAAAAAAGCGGCGATGGCGGCGTTCCGGAAATTATAAAGGATTACGAACAGACTTTTATGACAAATCGCTCCAGCAATAACCCCGGGTCGCTTGCCGTTGATTTCAGCGCAATATCCACATCGACAAGGTCCTTCAGATATTCGACCAGATGATCACGAGAAAATTTGCGTGAATGCCTCAAGGCATTGTAGATCACATAGGGGTGTTGTCTGATCAGGTCCCCTCCTTCTTTTTTCACCCCCCCTTCGGTCCATGTCCGGATAACGGGATATACGCTTTTCTGAAACCGGCTATAATCTATTTTTGGATCAAATGAACCCAGTTTTCCCGATTTGATCAATATCGCGGCATGAAGGAGAAGCCTGACCTCTCTTGCCATCATGGACAAAATCAAAAGCCCGTGGGTGCCCTGATCCAGGAGGTCTTTTAACGCGACGAGGGCGTGATTCAGGTCTTTCTCCGCAAGGGCGGTGGTGAGATCAAACACATTCCCTTCTTTTGTTTTTCCGATTGCCTCTTCAACATCCCCCTCCTCAATGATGGACCTTTCTCCCGTATAGGTAATCAACTTTTTGATGGCTTCCATGGATGTTGCAACAGCAAAGCCTGATTTTCTGCCGATCGCCTCCCAGGCGCCGGGGGTCATGGTTTTTCCCGCGTCAGAAAGGACATCCCTGGCCGTATCCATCAGGATCTGTCTTTTCCTGTTTTCGACTTTGATCTGAGGAAAGTGGAGAATCTTGCCCGTTTCGGATACGATCTTGAAAATCTTCTTTCTTTTATCCGCTGCATCCGAAATCAGGATCAGATGGTTCCCTTCGGGAAGGCCGCTTTTTAATACATCCGCGAGACATTCGGCGCCTTCAACGGCCGTTCCTTCTTTCAACCCGCGATCCACGCATAAATCAATCATCGCAGGAAGCCACGCTTCCCGATCATGTCCTGCCTCTGCGGGAAGGGCCTTTTGCCAGTCCCGATCAGAAATTTTTTTCCATCCACCATCCCTGAGATCTTCGAGGCTCCACCCGGTCATTCGCAGAAAATGCATGAAATCCTTTGCCGCCCTGACCGGATCAGTGTTCATATTATCGCGAATTTTTCGAATGATCTCCGGTGAGACGCCGGCAGAATGGAAAATACGGGTATTCCTGATGACGACGACTTTTCTTCCGGCAATAAGGGGAGGCGTCAGCAGGGATTGGCAAAGGTTTTCCATGTCAACCTGATCTCCATCCATGTAAAAAAGATTCAGGTCCCTGTCGGCGTCGGGAAGAACGAGACGGATGATTTTATCAAGGGCATCGCTGATCAGGAAGGTTTCTTCTCCGTACAGGAGATAACAGGGAGCAACATTTCCTTTTTTCAGATCAAGCAATATTTCTCTGAGGGAATTTCCAGTGTCCGCATCACGTGCACCGTAGTCCACCGTTTGACCTCCTGACGGGGAATGGGGAGTTCCCTTCGGCACTAAACGATGACAAACTTCTTAATATGCCGCACGGCTTCATCGGGATCATCCGTGATCTGGATAATATCAAGGTCACTTTCATCGATTTTCTCATTCCGAAGCATGGTGTCCCTTAACCAATCGACGAGCCCTTTCCAGTATTCACTTCCCATCAGAACCACGGGAAAGGGTTTTATCCTTTTTGTCTGGATCAGGGTTAAAGCCTCAAAAAGTTCATCCATTGTCCCGAATCCGCCGGGAAGAATGATGTAGGCTACAGCATATTTGACAAACATCACCTTGCGGACAAAAAAGTATTTATACTCTAAAACAATATTGGCATATGGATTGGGTTTCTGTTCGTAGGGAAGACGGATGTTCAGCCCCACCGACTGGCCGCCGGCCTCCGCAGCTCCCTTATTGGCAGCTTCCATGATTCCGGGACCGCCTCCCGTAATCACACTGAAGCCATTTTCAACCAGTCTTCTGGCAACATGCTCCGCTTTTTTGTAATACGGATCATCCGGTCGAACCTTCGCGGATCCGAATATGGTGACGCCCTGCCTCAGTTTGGAAAGGGCTTCGATCCCCTCCACAAACTCAGCCATGATGCGAAATATCCGCCAGGACTCCTCAATGGATAAAGCATCAACCACGTATTGTTTATCTTCCATACGATAAACTCCATGCGACAGGGATACATCAACCCATCATTTACTCATACGGTGCTTCTGCGACGCTGGACCTTGGCATATCTCCTGCGGGCTTCGATGGCCTTTCGCTTTTTCTTTACGGAGGGCTTCTCATAGGCCCTGCGCAGTTTCAGCTCCTTGAACAAGCCGCTCTTCGACAGTTTATTCTTGAGAATTTTCAAGGCTTTTTCTACGTCGTTGTCAAATACTTTTACCTCCAAAACTATTCCTTCCTTTCTGTTTTTTTAAACCCATATTGACGCAAAAAAAGGGCAGTACGGCATATGACCTATGCCGTAG
>JBAWYD010000116.1:0-6966 GCA_037143735.1 Deltaproteobacteria bacterium | reverse complement strand
GTCATATCCAAAATTGATGGCATGCTTGGCCATTTTGACTGCAAACCCGGGCATACCCGCCAATTTTCGGGCAAATTTCTTCGTCTCCGTTAAAAGCTGATCGGGCGGGAATATTCTGTTGACAAGGCCGATCTCATAAGCCCTTTTCGCATCGATCAGCTCACCGCTCATCAGCAGTTCTTTCGCCCGTCCCATTCCGATAAGGCGGGGAAGTCTCTGTGTCCCCCCCCATCCCGGAATCAATCCGATAAGAATTTCCGGCTGTCCGAAACGGGCGGTTTCCGAGGCGAATCGAATATCACAGGCCATGGAAATTTCTGTACCGCCGCCCAGAGCGAAACCATTGACGGCAGCAATTGAAGGTTTGGGCAGTGTCTCAAGCAATCGCAGCGTCTCATGTCCCAGTTCCATGAAAGCCAGTGCCTCTTTTGGTCTCAGGTTCTGCATTTCCGCAATGTCCGCACCCGCGATAAAGGCTTTTTCTCCCGCTCCGGTCAGAATAATTCCCTTGACGCCATCGTCATTTTTACAATTCGTAACGGCATGGAGAAGCTCTCCCATGGTTTCCGAGTTCATGGCGTTCAGTGCCTTCGGCCTGTTGAAGGTTATCGTCGCGATACCCTCTTCGATTTCAAACAAGAGGTTTTTATATTCCATCCGATCTACCCCCTTTTCCACTTTCATTAAAGGCTTGAGCAAGCATCACTTGCCGTAATCGTAGAATCCCTTTCCCGTTTTCCTCCCCATATACCCCGCATCGACATATTTTTTCAGGAGGGGGCAGGGGCGGTATTTCGAATCTCCAAATCCCCTGTGAAGGACATCCATGATGGCCCAGCAGGTATCCAGACCGATCAGGTCGGCCAGTGCCAGAGGCCCCATGGGATGATTCATGCCCAGCACCATAATGTCATCAATGGCCTTAGGCGTTCCCACCCCTTCCATAAGGGCATAAATGGCCTCATTGATCATGGGCATGATGATCCTGTTTGCCACAAAGCCCGGGAAGTCGTTGCATTCCACCGGAACTTTCCCGAACTTCCCGGAAAGCTCCTCCGTCACGTCATAGGTTTCCTGAGATGTTGCCAACCCCCGGATAATCTCAATCAACCTCATGACGGGAACGGGATTCATGAAATGCATGCCGATCACCTGTGCCGGACGCCCTGTCACCCCCGCTATCCTCGTAATCGGTATGGAAGAGGTGTTGGTCGCAAGAATGACCTCGGGCCTGCATATTTTATCCAGTTTTCTGAATACTTCGAGCTTAAGATCCTCTCTTTCCGTGGCCGCTTCCACGACGAAGTCTGCACCTTTCATATCATCCAGGCTGGTGCTTTTTATAATCCTGCTCAAAATTTCCTGTTTTTCCCCTGCCGTCAGTTTTTCCTTTGCTATGAGCCGGTCAAGGTTCTTCGATATCGTGTCATAACCATTATCAACAAATTTATCCGCTATGTCGTTCATGATGACATGAAGCCCGCCGGGACTTGCGGCCACCTGAGCTATCCCGTTACCCATCTGGCCGGCTCCGACGACACCAAACACTTTGATTTCCATCACACCTGTCTCCCTTCACCGCTATTTTGATGTCTTATGTGTACGATTTTTATACCCTGATCAGCATGGCGTCACCCTGGGCATGGCCCGAACAGATGCCGCAGATGCCGATTCCGCCCCCCCGCCGCCGCAGTTCATAGGCGAGGGTCATGACGATTCTGGCGCCTGTCGCCCCGATCGGGTGGCCATACGCAATGGCGCTTCCGTTCACATTGACCCTTTTAAACATGTCTTCCCTGCTCATACCCAGAACGCTGAGGGCGCTGACGAGCACAACAGCGGCGAATGCCTCGTTAATTTCGATGAGATCCACCTGATCCAGGGTCATGTCGTTCTGTTCCAGGATTTTTTTTATCGCCAGTCCCGGCACCGTGGCAATATCTTTCGGCGGCTGCGAAACCTCCGCATAATCCAGAATCGTAAAAAGGGGTTTTACGCCCAGTTCATCCGCTTTTTCCCTGCTCATGACGAGACAGACATCTCCGCCGTCATTGACACCGGGGGCGTTGCCTGCGGTGACACTGCCGGGACCTCCCGTGACCGGGCTTTTATGATTGAATACGGGCGGCAGTTTTGCCAGGCCTTCCATGGTCGTTTCCGGCCTCGGTCCTTCATCCTTGTCGAAAACAACGACCTTTTTCCCCTGCCTGATCTCGACGGGAAATATCTCGTCATCCAGTTTCCCGTTCTTCATGGCCTCTACCGCCGCCATCTGAGACCGTAAGGCCCATTCATCCTGATCCTGTCTGGTAAATCCGAACTCGTCTCCCACTTCGGAGCCGTGCACCGCCATATGCCGGTTATAGAACGCATCCCACAGTCCGTCATAAACGGTAAGATCGACCACGGAGCGGCCGGGAAGACCCATCCTTGCGCCCCATCTCATCTCGGGCAGGGCATAAGGTCCGTTGCTCATGCTTTCCTGTCCGCCGGCGATACAGATTTCCGCCCTTCCGAGCTGAATCATCTGAACCGCCAGGTCGATGGGTTTAATGCCCGAAGAACAGACCTTGTTGATCGTGATGGAGGGAACAGCTTCGGGAAGGCCTGCGAGAATTGTTGCCTGACGGCTGGGAACCTGACCGCAACCCGCCGGCACCACCTGCCCCATGAAGACATAATCCACCTCCGATGGTTTGATCTTCCCATTTGTCCGCCTGATGGCTTCTTTAATGGCCAGGGCGCCGAGTTCCGGGGCGGTAAAATCCTTCAGAGCGCCGCCGAACCTGCCGTAAGGGGTTCTGCACGCCTCCACGACAACCACTTCCCTGAAATTCCGGTACTGATTCCTGATTTTTCTGCCCATGGTTGAAAAATCCGGTTTTCTTTCGCCGTATTTGGCAATGGGCGCATCCGCATACATCTCAGCCCTTGTTTTGTCAAGTTTCTGCGGCACCTTTTCCATCCTTACCCCCGAATTCCTTTTTGAAAAGCTTTATAAACAGGTTACGTCGATTCTTTCAGGCTGCTCAGGATATCCCTGGCGATAATCATCCGCTGGATCTGGTTGGTTCCTTCATAGATGGATGTAATCCGGACATCTCTTGCATACCGTTCAACAGGATACTTACTGGAGTATCCATACCCTCCCAGAATCTGCACGGCATTGTAACAGGCCCTCTCCGCCGATTCCGATGCATAATACTTTGCCATGGACGCTTCTTTAGCGAAGGATTTCCCCTGCTCCTTCTTAAATGCCGCATTCATCAGGAGAAGCCTCGCCGCCTCCAGCTCAGTATAGGATTCCGCGATCATCCACTGGATGGCCTGAAAATCTGTGATCGGCTGCTCGAATTGTTTCCTGTTTATCGCATACCGTGTGGCATAATCCATGGCGGCAAGGCCGACCCCGAGGGCCAGAGATCCGATCCCGATACGCCCACCGGCCAGTTCTCCCGCAGCTATCCTGAAGCCTCCATTCAGTTTTCCCATCAGAGCCGATTGTGGTATCCGGCAGTCTTCAAAGATGAGTTCATTGGTTGCAGAGGAACATTGCCCCATTTTGTGCTCATTCTTTCCGACGGTAAGCCCAGGGACGCCGTTTTCAACCAGAAAGGTGCTGATGCCACTGCCCTTCTTCACCCTTTTATCGGTCACCGCCCAGACGACAAACACGCCCGCATATTCAGCGCTCGAAATAAACATCTTGGATCCATTGAGAATCCATTCGTCGCCGTCTTGTACTGCTGTGGTTTGAAGCGATGCCGCATCGGAACCGGCCATGGTCTCCGTTAATCCAAAACCGCCGGCATAATATTCACCGGAACAGATTTTCGGTATATAACAAATCCTCTGATCATCTGAACCGATGGCCTGAATCACCTCACAGACCAGGTTGTTGACGGACATGGTGACTGCCGTGGAGGCACAGGCTTTCGCAATTTCTGTGATGGCAAGGCTGAAGGCGATCACACCGACATCAGAGCCTCCGTACCGGCTATCCACATTGATGCCCATTAAACCGAGACCGGCAAGTTTTCTCAAATTTTTCAGGAAGGTCTCGCGATCGCCAACCTGGTCCAGCCTGGCCGCCACGGGTTCCAGTTCCGCCTTTGCGAAACTCCTCGCCGTTTCCTGAATGATCCTTTGTTCTTCCGTGAGATCTAAGTCCGTATCCCCTTCTCCTTATCTGAAAATTCTGGAAGCCCCGCCTGCAAGGCGGGGCTTCCAGAATGCGTTCTTAGACCCGTTATCCACCCCGCTTGCCGCATCACCCTTCGATGATGGCCTTGATGGCAGGCGGATATTCCGTTTTAGCAGGCAGAAAGATCAGTTCGGGATCAACAAACTCCCTCACCACGAAGAGTTCTCTGTATGTCGGACAGGGCGTTTCTCCCTTGACCATCGACACATTCAAATCAAAGCCGCAATTCTCCAGAACCTTCTCCACGGTAACACCGGGATGATACGTCTCAAGGTACATGATCCCATTTTCATCGAACCGGTAAACGGCCATATTGGTCACCACGGCGCAGGGACCGCAATCGGCAAAGGGCGTCCCTTTCCATACCTCTTTTTTCGGCTTCCATTCTTTCGTCTTGAAATCCCAGCACCACCAGCCGGGGGTCGTTGTATA
Organism: Deltaproteobacteria bacterium; assembly: GCA_037143735.1. GTDB lineage: Bacteria > Desulfobacterota > Syntrophia > Syntrophales > UBA2185 > JAPLJQ01. Next base: position 2,330 of record JBAWYD010000116.1, on the reverse strand, counting down.
TTCATTCCTTTCCAGAAACCTCCTTTTTTCCTGGAGGATAATGAAAGCCGTCCTCTTTGCCATCGTCCCGATATCCGAATTGCCTCCGGAACCGGTGAAACGATGAGTCGGGCTGTAATAATCTCCGATGGATGTCACATTGACACCACCGTATTTATCGATTGCGGCACCACCGAGGAAACCGAGGGTCACAAAGCCCTGCTGCAAATAATATCCGAATGTATCCACCAGGCCGCCCAAGGTGGAGCTCATGTTTGCCGCCCGCTGATCACTCACGGACATGGGTACGTGCATGGTTTTGCCGTCGCAGATCCCTGATTCATAGATCAGCGTGGCATTCGGGGCATTCAGCATATTGGCCGCCATGATCCCCACCATGGGAAGTCCCGTGCCGGCAAAGACGATATCATCATTCAGGACCTCGTGAGCAATGGCAATAGCCATGAGCTCCGGGAGAATAAACTCACCCGGTTTGGCCGGTTCTTCGGGCACTCTGTCGATTAATTCCATCATCTCTTCCATCGTTTTAGCCATTTTCCATCCCCCCTTTCCTTAATAACCGCTTCGTGCCACAGACAAGGGCATCTTCATCCTTGGCGCCGGGTTCTTCCCTCTCATAATCCGGGTGCTGTAACCGGTAACGCTGTCCGCCTTGAGATCCAGAAGCTTCTTTGCTCCGAGCTTCACGATGAAGTCCTCCCAGTTCTTCGGACCAAAGACCCACTCATCGAGCCATTTTTTCAGATCCGCCTCGTTTCTCGAGGCTTTGTCCATCTCCCGCATAAACGGCGCATCATAGTCATAATAAAATGGCACACCGCTCGGGAAGGCTCCCCAGGGCGCCTCCACAATGGCGTCAACGGTAAAGAAGGGAATTTGATTGGCTTCAGGATTCTTCCTCATCTCCGCTTCAGGAACAACCTCTTCGGCGGTGATGACAACCTTATCGCAAGCAAAGGCGATCTCCTTGTCGATGGTGCCGACACCCCGCCACTTTGCCGTTCCCTTGTCGCCTACCTGAGCCACGTGAATAATGGCCAGTTCCGGCCTTGCTGCGGGCAGGAGAACAACTTCTCCGTCGCCAAAGAAAGGTTCTTCAATCTGGATGAACTTCTTCTTCGCGATTCTGGGATTCTTGCCGTCCCTCAATCCTGCTCTCCCCAGGGCATCATAATCGGGATTGTAGAGGTCCGATCCGAGGGGTGCATAATAGGGAATGAAGGGCGCCCCGATGGCGCCGGCAAGAAATCTCATGGCCATGGCGCCGTGAGAATAATCCTCAAGGATCATCTTCCCTGCCTTATAAGTTCTTTCGAGATTGATATCGAGCTTCCCGGCCATCTCACCCCAGCCCATCCAGTCCGTTTCATAAATCTTGATCGCGCAAACGGCATTGAGAAGCCAGGTACAGTTACTGCCATGCCGGTCGATCACATGGATGTCTTTAATGCCCTGCCTCGCCGTTTCCCAGGCAAAGGCCACGGGATTTCTGTTAAATCCTGTAAATCCACTGAAGGCACACTGGATCCCGTCATGCATGTATTTTTTCACTGCCGCCTCAAGTGTCAATATCTCGGCTTTTTTAGCTTTTCCGCGAATTCTCGGCATAGTAACCTCCTTATATTATTATGCTTACCTCTTCACCCCCCCTGTCAATATTCCTCAGTGAGGGGCAAGAAAGCCTTCTGAATGCTTTCTTCTTAATGAACGGTACGAGTCGCCTCCTTATTATACAGAGAGACCATAGAATATAGATGTTCATCCAAGCCACAGATAGAGAAAACTGACGAGAAAAATGAACATCATCGCTATGGCTAATAATGTTTTTCCGTGTGAAAGCCCAAAAACACTTTTTGTTGCCACAAAAAACGACGAAAACGCGTACAGTCCGGTTATGGCGGCGTACAGATAGACCATGGGACCACGCCATCCCGCGTGGAGAGCGGTCAGGCCCGGAACAGCGAACCACAGTGGAACAACGGCAACGCCAAGGTTGAAATAGACGAACAAAAATCTGGCCTCCCCTCCCACGCCGCGGCCGAATGACCAGAAAAGAAACGCCGCGCCCAGATGGAGGAGGAAAGCGACCAATACTCCAACAGCGATCACAATAAACTTGACGAAGATGATCCCTGAGGGATCGGCAATGTCTTGAAGAGATTCGGAACCGAGGAAATAGAGGAAAGAAAGGCCGTACAGAACGCCCAGGATGAACACATTGATCGTGGCGTACCGGGGGGCGAACCCCCGTGAGTTGATATCCCGGTAGATCTTTTCCTCGATCCTCAAGACGTGCCACATCGCGTCGAAGTAGCCCATATCCTTCGTTT
>JBAWYD010000115.1:0-6989 GCA_037143735.1 Deltaproteobacteria bacterium | reverse complement strand
GGAGGAGTGACTGTGTCATGCCCCGGGAGGGGATCTTTGCGAAAGTCCTTGCCGGTGGCGACATACAGGTAGATGATCACATCGAGATTATTGAGTAAGATTAAGGCGTTCTGAAAAAGGGGTATCTCTCCCGACTCGCTCGAGATCCTTTTTAATACAGAAACATTACCTATCCCCTTGACAAACTCCCTGCCGGTAATTATAATCAGCGTATACTGATAAATCAGAATATAATGATTAATCAGAATAATCAATGGGAGGTGCTAAGGTGGTCAAATCGAATCCGAAAAAATCCTGTTGTGAATCCGGGGGTGAGCCCGCAAGCTGTTGCCGTGTCGAATCGATGATCAGCGTCGATGAGCGGGGACAGATGGTGCTTCCGAAAGAATTACGGGATAAAGCGAATATCAAGTCCGGTGATAAATTGGCTCTTATCAGTTGGGAGAAAGATGGAGAGATATGTTGTATTTCTCTAATCAAGGCCGATTATCTTGCCGAGCGCGTCACGGAATTTCTTGGTCCGGTTATGAGCGGTATAAGTGGAATTGGAAACCAAAAAAAATAGGGGAGGTATGACTATATGAGACAGGAAGAAATCAAAAAGGCGGTTAGAGATCGCTATGGAAAAATCGCACAGAAAGCAGGCTCGTGCTGCCTTCCTTCTGCATCATGCTGCGGCAGTGAAAAATCCGTAGATAACATCAGCAGGGGGGTCGGATACAGCCTTGAAGAACTGAAGTCCGTTCCCGAAGGGGCCAACCTCGGCCTGGGGTGTGGGAATCCCGTTGCTCTGGCTTCCTTGCGGGAGGGGGAAACGGTCGTCGATTTGGGTGCAGGCGGGGGCTTCGACTGTTTTCTGGCCGCTAAAGAAGTGGGAGAAAACGGACGGGTGATCGGGGTGGATATGACACAGGAAATGCTCGACAAGGCACGGGAGAACGCCCGCAAAGGTGGATATCGGAATGTGGAATTCCGCCTGGGTGAGATAGAGAATCTTCCCGTCGCTGATAACATCGCGGACATAATCATTTCCAATTGCGTCATCAATCTTTCTCCAGACAAGGGACGGGTTTTCCAAGAGGCCCTGCGGGTGCTCAAACCAGGCGGCCGTCTGATGGTCTCCGATATTGTCTTGCTGAAGGAGCTGCCGGCGGCATTGAGAGATTCGGTTGCCGCCTACACCGGATGTGTTGCCGGGGCGCTCATGAAAGATGACTATATCAGCGCGATCAGAGCGGTCGGTTTTCAGGATGTCGAAATCATCGCCGAGACCCTGTTTCCGATGCAGGAACTGGTCAGCCATCCGGCGGTAGAAGATGTGTCGATAGGTTCCGATACCTTGATGGACGTAGCAGAAAAACTCACCGCATCCATTGCCAGTATTAAGGTGTATGCCGTGAAAGGGAAAGACAAGGGGACACACTAATAATTCTTTGTTTTGGTGTATCTTTACTCACACGCCACTCGTCTATAGAGATAAAAGATGAGAAGGAGGAGGTTATGACAAAATCAAAAACACAATTTTCAATCGTTGTTGACGGAACAAAGGGCGTCTGCGCTATGGGGGAACGCCTGGGTAATCAAAACCGGAACGAGGGGAAGATTCCCGTTATTTCCTGCGAGGGCGCCTGTATCCGTGGGGAGATTGCCCGTCTTGCCGCCCATCTGGTGGCGAAGGAAGAGCCTTTCCGCCGCAGTTGCCACGGTGAGATGTTCACAGTTCCAACATCTGCCATCGCCGGATGGATGAAGGAAGCACAGAAGGTCGTGGTCATAGACGGGTGTTTTCTCCATTGCCACGGCAGGATTCTTAAAAATCTCATTGATGAGGACAAAATCGCCCAATTTGACGCCCTGTCGATATACAATAAATACACGGATATCTTCGATATTGACGACGTTCCCGAGGAAGAGCGAAAAAGGGTGGCCCGTCAGGTCGCCGACAAAGTCCGTGCAGATATGGAACAAGGGAAAGCAGCCGAAGAAAACGTTGCCGCACGTGGGTGCACCGGGTGTTCAAAATAGGCAGCTTGAAAATCTGAAGATATTACTCCGGCAACAAAATATCTAAAATTCCGTCATTCCGGCGAAAGCCGGAATGTGCTGAAAAGACTGGATGCCTGATCAAGTCCGGCATGACAAGCTTTGACATGTTTACTTGCCGGAGAGATAATAAACAACGAGAGGACAATCATGTCTGATGATGAATGCAATTTTCAGAAAATCCATGACGATTTTCGCCCCATGAATCTGCGCTACCTGACGCGCATGGTCGGCGAAAACGAGGCGGAGAACCTGACGCAGGAGGTGTTTGCCAGGATAGACCGGGCCTTAAAAGCCTTTCGTGGCGAATCCAGTTTGTCTACCTGGATCTATCAGATTGCGACCAATGTTGCCACGGACAGGCTTCGCCGTCCATCCGCCCGTCATGGGGATGAAAAGAGACTGCCCATAGAAGATATTGCGGAAACCGAAGAAGATAAAGACACATGGACGGGCGAGCAAGCGCCTTCCACCGATCAACGGGTTATTCGTGAGGAAATGAACGGGTGTGTCCGGGAGATTATCAAGACGCTGCCGGACACCTACCGATCCGTCATTGTCCTCAGCGAGTTGGAGGGGTTTAAAGACGCTGAAATCGCCGACATTCTCGGATTAAGCCTTCAGGCAGCCAAGATCCGCCTTCACCGCGCCCGGACGAGGCTCAGGGAGGAATTGAAGACGGCCTGCATCTTCTATCGTGATGAACACAATGAGTTCGCGTGCGACCGGAAGACCCCTTTCATTAAGAAGATCGGTGAAATCACATCCAAAACAGATTCTTGACATCCGAATCATGGATGACGAGCACAGAGAGTATTATTCCCGTTCGGGAATATTTTCTTAATTAAGCCCTTGAAACAAATATTTATTCCTCATCGGTAATATTACACTTGACAATACGTGGTTGATTGCCTATTATTCCCGAACGGGAATAATGACGATGGGGGGGGTGCTTTGAAAACTCTTATAAAATCAACTGCCGACATCGGGGCGGCAATCCGGCATAAAAGGAAGAAAGACGGCTTGAAGCTTACGGATACCGCGGGTCTCTGCAATGTGGGTTACCGTTTTCTTTCAGACATCGAAAACGGCAAGCCCACAGCCCGGCTCGGAATGGTCCTGCAAGTGATCAATGCTCTTGGACTCGAAATCGAACTGAAAGAAAGGACATGGTCGGATGCCTGAAGAAACAGCGGGCCTCGATGTTTATTTTCGTGATCGGCTTGTCGGCAGTCTCCGGCTTGACGAGCAGCGTCGATTCGTCTTTCAATACGAAACGGAATGGATCGAGGATTCGCACGCTATCCCCATGTCTATCTCCCTGCCGTTGAGATTGGAGCCTTACGCCGCGGACTCGGCTCGTCCCTTCTTTGCAAATCTGCTTCCGGAAGGAGAAATCCGCAGGCTCATCACCCGGCGCTTCGGTGTTTCGGAACGTAACGACTATGCCCTTCTGGAGAAAATCGGGGGAGAGTGCGCGGGGGCCTTCTCCATCCTGCCGCAGGGTCTGCGTCCTGCTGAAAGTCCCGGATACAGCGAGCTTGACGAAGATGAACTTCACAAGATTATCGCAGAGCTTCCCCGAAAGCCCCTGCTTGCCGGAGAAGAAGGTGTCCGCCTGTCGCTTGCAGGCGCCCAAAACAAGCTTCCCGTTTATATGGAGAGCGGCAAGGTCTCTATCGCAAGGGGAAACAGTGCCAGCACGCACATCATCAAGCTGCCCATCCCCGGCTTCGAAGAGACCGTTGAAAACGAGGCCTTCTGCATGGCGCTTGCCGGAAAAACAGGCCTTCCTGTGCCTTGGGTTTTCATCCGGAAAAACATGGACATACTTCTGGTCGTTGAACGGTACGACAGGCGGAGAGAGCCGGACGGCAAGGTTGTGCGCCTGCACCAGGAGGATTTTTGCCAGGCTCTCGGTATCCTGCCGGATCAGAAATACGAAAGCGAGGGCGGCCCGTCACTCCAGCAATGTTTTACACTGATCAGAGAAAGCAGCATCCGCCCCGCGGCGGATCAGAAGACCCTTTTGTCCTGGGTGATTTTTAACACGATCATCGGGAACGCCGACGCCCATGCCAAGAACCTCGCCATCCTGTACACGGCGAGAGGACCGCAGCTTGCGCCCTTTTACGACCTTCTCAGCACACAGATCTATCCTGAACTGTCGGAGAAGTACGCCATGAAAATCGGTGGGGAAAACAGAGCGGACTGGCTCCAGTTACGCCACTGGGAGAAGCTGGCCGACGCCCTGTCCTTAAAAAAACGTTTTGTCCTCAAGACGGTCCGGGATACGGCAGCGATGATCATATCTAATGCGGAAACCATCGCAGAGGACTTCCACAAGTCCCATGAAGATGTAAAGATCATCGCCAGGATCCTGACTCTCATTCAAAAACGGGCGTCAGCATTCATATGAAGTTCAACGGGCGAATTCCAGGGAACGTAATACGAGGCAGGCCGGCAACGACTTTCATATGTCATACGCCCAATCCTGGTGATTTTGGTATGATGACTGAAGAAGCAGTGCCGTTCTTAAAATTACCGTTTTAAAAGCCGTTCCCGCAGTTGTTCAACGATCGGTTTTGCGGCAGAAGCCTCTTTCATCCGGATCGCGCCGATAAGATAGGGGCCGGACTGTTCAACAAACACGCCCCTATACAGAGGATCGACAGCAATCAGGGATGTCCGGTCGGTTGTCCCGGTCACGTTCATCTCTTGCCCTTCTGCCTTCAGATAGGAACGGTAATCATCAAAGGCCTTTCGAGCCGCATCCGGAGAATTCTCAAACACCACAAAGACCTGCACTCGTTCGCCTCCCAGCATGGCGTCGGCGATCATTCCTCGGCGGAAAAAGGCATACCCCAGGAGGCTTTGCGCGAGATACCGTTCGCTCTTCGTCACCACACCCGGTATACCCACCAGTACTTCAAGCTCTCTGGGACGGCCTGTATTGGGTGGGAGATTCCGTGAGACAGTGCGACCGCAGGCAACAAATAGCTCCTGTTCTAAACTCGTCGCCCCCGTGATCTGAATCCTCACAAAATACCTGTCCTGATAGAACATCAATTGAGACGAAGAGACGAGCCCCTCGGTGCCAATCACAGCTTCCGCCGCATCCGCCTTTCGATAGTTGGAATAAATCCCGAAGGCATCGAGCAGAGAACCCATCCTGTAAACATCGACCACAACCCACACATCGGGGTTCTTTTTATTCAGATAGGTGGCCGTGGCGAGCATGTCGAAACCATAGGGGAAATAGAGCTCCGCTTCGCCGTTGATATGATCGAAAAGAGTGTCAGCGTTGTAGAGGGTGACGCTCTCCTTCATGACCCAGTCTGGAGTAAATCCGGGTGTGGGCAGAGTATTTATTATGGAATCCTCCGCAGCGAAAACAGAAACCGGCGTGCTAATGTTGAGCACAAAGACGCACAGAACCGCGGAAGCGATCACAGCAGATCGCCACAGGGATAGCATCCTTATTCGTCGATGATTACCGTGCATGGTTTCTTCAAGCCAGTAATTTTCTGGCCCGCCTCATTTTTACGGGAATATCAAGCCCGTTTACGCACCTTGCCACACAATCGCAGTCCAGACAGGCGGAAGCGGACAGGGACAACGGGATCTCATGGTAGGTGGACTTGGCGAGGGCAGGGCTCCTGTAGGCCTCTGCATACATCAGGCAGCGGTTGATGGTGCTGATGGCAACACCATTGGGACAGGTTGCCGCGCATTGACCGCAGAGGTGGCAGTAGTAGGGCGCTACGGCTGTGCCATAGCGTTTCAGGAGCAGCTTGTCGAGGTAGCCGAAGCGCATCCCCATGACGGCAATGTCTTCCCGGAGCTCTGTGATGTTCCTCATGCCGGGAATGGCAGCCGTGACATGTTTATCTTGAAGGGCCCATTTGAGGGCAGCCTGATGGGGGCTGAAAGGACCCAGCTTGTCCGTTGTGTAACCGCCTGCCTGCGTCTTCATCGCAATAACCCCGATGTTTGCTCGGGCAGCCCTTGCGATTGCCTCCTTTGTCTCTTGGTTGCTCTTGAAGTTGTACTTCACGAGGGCCGTGTCGAAAAAGCGGTCCTTATCGTTCACAAGCGCGTTGAGCACCTCCGCCTCATTCGTATGCGAAGTGACTCCGAAGAAACGTACCTTTCCCTGCTCTTTCAGCCTGACGAGGGTCTCTCGAATCTCCGGATTAAAGATACGATCCTCCCTGCCGGTCAGGTTGTGGAGCTGGATGATATCGACATAGTCGGTATCCAGCGCCCTCAGGCTGGTTTCAACATCTTTGAAAATGGCATCTTTCGACCGTGAGGCCGGAGCGATCTTCGTCGCCACATAGACCCGGTCACGTTTGCCTTTCAATGCCCGGCCAACGGTTTCCTCGTTCTTGCCGCCCATGTATCGTCGCGCCGTATCGACATAGTTGACGCCATGATCAAAGGCGATTTCCATCACCTCCGACTCAGGTGTCAGCATGGCCCCAAAGCTGACGATGGTAATCTTCAATCCCGTTCGGCCCAGGGTTCGATAGACCGGTACGGGAAAAACGAAGGACTCCGATGCTGCGATTTGCATGGCGCCGGCAAGGCCCTCCCAACCAAATAAAACCGAGGTCGTTCCAGCCAGACCAACCCTCAGAAATTCTCTCCGGTCGATGCCAGTGTATTTCTTTTCTTGGCGCATGACGTCCTCCTTGTGGTTTATGAGACGTTATCTGTCAGATCGCGGGGATGAAGGCTGAGTATGCGATCCGCTAAACAACGATGACCTCTTTGGGCGTCTTGTGAATGCAAGGTCCGGGACCTGATTCCGATGCCCGATTGGCTGCAAAAAAATCCACGAGTGCTTCAACGAGACCGGGAATGGTGTAGCGTTCCTGCATGATATCGATCCGTAATCCCGCTTTTTTGACGGCTGCAGCGGTAACCGGTCCGATGCAGGC
>JBAWYD010000114.1:0-7102 GCA_037143735.1 Deltaproteobacteria bacterium | reverse complement strand
ACTCGCATCAAACATATCCATCCGCCTGTCGGAAATCATCGCCTGCGAAAATATGACCGACAAAGCCATGGACGAAACGGGCAAAGGGGATTGATGGCCGAGGGAAAAACACCACCACATTTGGCAGGACAACAGATCCGTAGTCAGGGCTGACGGGCACCATTCAGGGGCGGAAGCGGATAGAAACGCAGCACCACCGGGGGGGAAGCACCCCCCGTCTCCACAAGAGGTTTTTTTTGCCATTCTGACAGCTTTTTCAGCAATTCTTTGATCTCCCGCCGGATTACATCCACCATTCCCCGGATTTCCCGCTCTGATTTCCCATTGACTTTCGGCCAGAAAGGATCGTCAACCTGAGGCTTTAATCCTGTCGTATCAACAAGATGAAACAGTGGAGCAATCGGATAGCCCTTCATTTTCAAACGCTGGAGGGTTTCTTCGTCAAAACCGGCAGATACCTCTGAATCATTGAAAAGGCCAGCCAGTTGCGTCCGGACTATTTCACACAAAGCGATCTCAACCAACAGCCTTCTCCCTCGTTCCTCCTGCGCCAATCGCCGCGCCTGACGGGCATGCCTGGTCATCTGTCCGGACCATTGCTCCCGTTCCCGGATGACGGTCTCAAATATTTTTTTCGCCTCATCTTCAAATCCACGCCCAGCTTTATCTTCCGGCAGAGGTTCATTGAAAATTGCCTCCAGTTCATCCAGGGTTAACACCGGTTTCACCTGCCCATCTTTCAGGGCATAATAGACCACGAAGCGCTCATGCATCTCAACAGAACATCGAATCAGAGGAATGCCTATCTCTTCGTTTCGCGCCGGTGACGGCATTTTCTCAAGAAGCTCCCTGAAGAGCGGTTCACCATAGCTCATGAGCCGTAAGGTCTCCGGATGCCGGTCAAAGAGATCCCGATCAAATGTTGCGGGAATAGCACTTTCATTCCATTTCAACAACCAGGCCCCGGCAATTTCCGGGTGCTTTTCCCAGAAGGGCTTGAGGCTCTCCGTTCTGGTAAGTACCCTTTCCAGATCCGCCATTGCCAGGGGATACCTTACACCCGATTGATCTTGCCCCTCGCCCGCCAGGTACTCATCGAGATTAAAACCGCCAGCAGTCTGACGCTCATACTCCTCTTCAAGCTGCCGAATGGCTTCTTCCAGTCTTGTTTTTCGCTCGTCCTTCCTTGTCAGGGCGATCTCCCGGATGGTCTTTTCCACACCACTGAGAATGGGTTGCAGCTCCCCGACGACCCACTCGAACCAATCGATTCGACGGCTCAGGGCTTGGTAGACCCGGGCTTCCACCGTATCTTCATAAAAATAGTTACTGATATAGACATCCCGGTGACCGCCGATGCGGTCGATGCGTCCGATGCGCTGTTCCACCCGCATGGGGTTCCATGGCATATCGTAATTGATGAGAATCCCGCAGGTCTGGAGGTTCAGCCCCTCGCTCGCCGCATCCGTACAGAGGAGGATCTTCACGTTCCGGGCCTCCCGGAAATCGTTTTTGATCTCCTCCTTGCTCCGGCCTTCCCATTTATAGCCGTTCCAGACCTCCCCTCCCCTACCCGAGTAGCAGGCAACCTGAGCACCATAGACCTGCCGAAGCTTTTCCCGCAGATCGTCCAGTGTGTCCGTATACTGGGTGAAGATGACGATGGTATCCTGGGATTTCAGGGTTTCCCGGATTTCTTGGTCTAACTGTTCCCATTTAGAGTCGCCTGCAAGTCGCCGGATCTCACGGAGGAAGTCCTCTACGTAGGCGATCTCCTCCGCGAATAGCTTTCCCGCTGCCTCAGCGGTCTCATCGTAGTCGAGTTCTAAATCTTCCTGCTCCCTATCTTCGTCGGTCAGCCCCTGGATGGCCTCCGGCGTCGCCTGTCCTTTGAGAAAGGCAAGGCGACGCTCCAGGCTTTTCTGTACTGCACAGAAGGAACTGGTGAGTCGTCGTCGATAGACGGTCATGACGAAACCCAATCCCTTACGTTCATTTTCGTATTTCTGATAGAAGTCGCTAAAATACTCCTCGATGCGGTCATAGAGTTTTCTCTCATCCTCGGCCATAGGAATCCAGGTGAGCTGCGGGTGGCGCACCGGCACGGTTTCTTTCAGAATGCCCTTCTCGCGGTAGGTACGCAAAAGACGCCTTGTGCTCCGCCGCATCAGTCTGCGGAGGGGCGTGTGCATTTTCACCATCCGGATCAGATGCGCATGCGCATCCCGTGAAAGCTGCTTGAGCACAACATTCTTCTTCGTTGATTCCCCAAAATGGCGAATCTGTTCCCATTCCACCGTCCCGATTTTTTGTTCCGTCATGCGGGCGAAGAAATCGTCCATATCCGTCCCCGTGGCCAGGGCGTCCTGGAACATGGCCATGACGAAGTCCCAGTCAATCCGATCGACTGGTTTGCGCAACTCCGCAAAAAACTTGAGAAAATTATCCTCAGCGGCTTCCCATCGGCCCCCAAGTCCCAGGGATTTCATGAGATCCCAGACCTCAAGAGGATGAATCTGCATCGGCGTGGCCGTCAGCATGATCAGCCCTCTCGTTTTCCTGGCCAACCCGGGTTGCCCGGCAGCTCCTTCCAGAAGTTCCAGTAAGCGGTTAGGTCGGCGCCTATCTTCGAGAAAGTCCTTTCTTCGGGCATGATGGGCCTCATCAATGATCACCAGATCCCAGGAAATCGCGGCGAGCAGTTCCTCTTGTCGTTCCCTGCGCTTGGCCAACTGGGAAGAAGCAATCAGGACGGGATGGGCCTCCCAGGAATTCCCATCTGAATCCGGAAGGATGAAATGGAAGTAATCCGTAAAGAACTTGCCATCATAGACGGGAATATTCAGTCCCATTTTTTCGTAGAGTTCTTCCTGCCACTGCCGGGTGACGCTCCGGGGGGTCAGAATAAGACAACGCTTCACCCTTTCGGACAGAAGCAACTGCCGCAGAGCCATACCTGCCTCCATCGTCTTGCCCAAGCCGACTTCGGAGCATAAAAGGAACCGGGAAGGAAATTTCTGAATGATTTCGTTGGCAGTAGTTCGTTGGTGCGGCCACAAAACAATGGGGGCCGTCGCCTCGCAAAGACCGTCACTGTTGGGAAAAAAAGGGGCATCACGGAGAAACTGAAACAGGATACGCTCTCGCAGAGCCCCATTCAATGATGTATCCGTTGCGACGATATCCTCCAGTGGGTCATGACCCGGAGGCATTTCCGGACGAAAACGGATTAACTTCTGCCGCACTGCCTCGGGAATGGGGATGGCAATCCAATCCGTCTCCTTCCCTTCCCACAGACGCTCAAAACGGTAATGTACCTGCTTCAGGTATGGGGCACTGGCGTCCCAGGATTTGTAGACGGCAAATTGTTCGTAGTTCTTCTCCCAACCTTGGGCAGATTCATTGACGCTTCCGGAAAAGGCGATCTGGTCGCCCTTTCCGTCGGTGAAGATTCCTTCCTTGGGATGGTAGTAGTCATGGGTTAGATAGGCGGGCAGCGGCTTACCGTTTATACAGGGTAGAACAACACGGAATTGGAGACTTCCCTCCGCCACCATCCAGGCCAGAACCTCAAGACGTCTTCGGGCCATTTCCTCCGGATCCTCTAAAATGGGAAGGAACTTCATCTCCAAGAGGTCCGTCAGATCGTGGCCTTTTTGAATGGCCGCCACGTCGGCGTCGTCAAGCTCCGCCCCTACCAGTAGGCGCATCGTCCCGCCATTTTTGAGCAAATGGGCAACCCCGGCAGAGGCAACGGCCAAAGCTGAAGATGAAAAGAACCCGGCGCTTCGATCATAACGGACAGACCGTGACAAAGCGGGAATGTAGAACCCGTTCAGCCGGTCATCGGAAGGACCATAGGAGATTTGAAAATCACAAGATTTCAGGGACTGCTCCGTCATGAGCTCGCCACTTGCGGTTTTTAAGCATCAGCCGGAAACGGCATATTCGAGGGAACGAGGGTTTTCAATGCGCCTGGAGGCTTCCAGCACCTCAAGCCCCACGATGTTGCCTTCCTTATCGTAATCGATGATCACGCCGGGTTTATCCTCGTCGCTTTCTTCGATGGGCTGGTTACTGAACAGGATGCGAAGCACATCCACTTCAGGGTCATAGGTTACTTTCATGTTGTCCTCCAATATTTACCAATCTTGCTTGTCCTGTAAACAGTGATAACGGTAGCGGGTTCCAGAGTATCATCGATTATCGCCCGAAGCAAGAATATCTTGCCCCCGCCGAAATCGACTTGTGATTGATATGCCTTCAGATATCCTCTCTCGACGACGATCTGCTGAGGGGCGTTCAGGACAGTTTCAAGAAGCTCTACCGGAATTGATCGTCTCAGCATTTCTTCTTTGGCATGATGAGAAAGCTTGAAATTCACAATGCCACTCCTTCCGGGTTAATATTAATCGTGATCCTCAATTTCTTCCTCTTCCTCATCCGCCTCATCCCCATACAGGCTCATCTGCTCCATCACTCGCGGTGCGGCCAATACCGGCGCTTCCTCAACAGGAATCTCAATATCGTCAAAGAAAGCCATTTTCAGGGACTCCAGGACAGCTGCCTCGGGGCGTTTGAAGACCCCTTTCTCCTTTGTTCTGGGAACTGCATTGATCAAGGCCTGAAGCGCCGCCTTGAAGCGGGCATCCGTCAGGAGGCCCGTCCGCTTCAGGAAGACCTCGCAGGCTTTGCCCCCGTCTTCCTCATAGACGAGCATCGCCGCGTGGACGGCGTCGATCAGGCAGGGAAACGCTTCCGCTTCCGGATCGACGAGCCCCTTGTGCCGCCGCGCCCGGGGCGTCAGCAGGGATACGTCGTTCTGCTTTTTCGTGATCACCCGGCTCTGCCGAATCAGATCATCCTCGATATTGAGCCCCAGGGCCAAAGCCAGCTTGCGGGCCTCGTCGGCGGGAAACTGCTCCGCCCGGAAGGCGTCCCAGGCCAGCAAGACCCAGTCCGTTATGGGATCGAACTCGACGCTCCGCCCGAGGAGGAGCCCCTGTTTCCGCAACGCCACGACCTCCTCCCGTGCAACGGCCAGGGCCATCTCGGGCCTCAAAACCTTTGCTTCTCCCGTCTTTTCGTCAACCTCGCTCGTAAGAACCGGCCAGCGCTCGGAGATCACCGACAGTACCGGTCCGAAGGTTGAGAGATAGAGGTCCACGCCGCCGATCCCGGCCCGGTGAAACTCGGCTGCCTTCTCGCGGGCTTTTTTTCGGACATTCCCCTTGATGTCGTCCCACCAGACACCATCATTCGAATCTACACGCTTCCGGCATACGAGGAGGATTGTCGAGGCAGCAGCGTTCTTTTTCGCCTGGTGGAGGCTGTGCTCGCTTTCCGTGTGAATGGGCCAGGACGCTTCGATGGAGAATCCCGCTCCGATGAGGGCCATTGATAGGCTGTCCCAGGCCTCCACTTTTTTGTGAGTGAACATGACGGTGAGGACACCGTCAGGACGCAGCACCCTGTTCATCTCCCGGAAGCAGGCCGCCATCTTCCGTTCGTAATCCCGCTCTGCCAGCTCCCGCTTGTTCCCCCGGCCCACTCCGGCGAAGCGGGCCGCGTTGGCCACGGCCTCATTGTCCTTGTCCGTCAGCTCCTCCGTGAAGAACTGGGGATAGACGTCACCCAGGGTCCGTTTCATCCAGACATAGAAGAAATCGCTGCACTCGGCGTACATGACGTTGTCGTAGTAGGGCGGATCGACGCAGATAAGGTGGATACTGCTCGTTGCGATATGCTCCAGATTCCGGGCGTTTCCCCGGGTGACGGTCAGGTTTTTCAATGGATCATCGCCGGTGCGCTGAAAAAAGCTCCGCTGGGGGGTCTGGACGATCTTGGCGATGCCTTCGTAGGCGTCGGTGACCTGGTCAAGCGCCCAGGGGAAAAGGTTGTGGGCGGCGTCGAACTCCGCATGGCTCCATTTGAAACTGAAATCATGACGATCGAAGGTGCCAGCAATAACACCCCTGGAGCTATGCCACCGTACCATTCGAGAATTGTAATCACAGGCCTTGTCGATGGCCAGGGCCAGATAGGTCTGGATGGCGTCCGCTTTCTCTTTGGGCAGCGCCTTCCGGGCCTCCGTCATGACCTCGGCGAGGACCTCCAGATACGTCCCCAGGGCAAGGAGCTGGCGGGGAGAAAAGAAATCACCCCAGGTCTTCATGCCGTAAAGGATCGGCCTCGGATCGGTTGAAATTTCCGGATAGGGCTCCCTTGGGATCAGCTCTTTCGCCTCCCATTTCGGGAGGAGCGCATCGAGTTCCTCCTCTGCCCGGCGAATGGCTGTCAGATCATCCTCCGCTGGCGTCCGGAAACCCTTGCCCGCATCCGTCTGGATTCCCAGGGCGTAGAGCTGCTGGCCCATCCGCCCGGCCTGGGCTTCGGCCTTGATGTAATCCCCGTCGATGGTGTCCCCCGTCCAGGGAGACACAGCCGTCCCCCGGCTGATCGTCCCACTGTCGGGATTGGACTGTGCGGCCTGCTTTCCTTTCAGGATTTCAAAGTGACACGCCGGCCAGTCGGCTTGCGATAGAAGCTTAACCGCCACGGGATTGCTTCCCTTCTGGAGCCACCAGTTCGGCGAGAGAGGCACCGGTTTCCCCGTCGTCGGGCAAGCCACCGTCCTTGCCCAGACGTAGGCAAAGATCTTCTCGCCGTCCTGCCGGGGATAAAACGGTGCCAGTCGCTTTTCGATCCGCCGGGCCATTTCGTTGCCGTAATGCCTGATCAACTCCGCCAGGGACTTTCCCGCGCCAGCCGCCGATGTTTCTGTTTTGCCGTCTGTCTTTCCGGCAAGCCGCTGCATACCGAAGCGGGCGGGATAATCGAGGGTAGCCTTGAGGATCGTCGCCGCCACGGGATTGAGTTCATTGGCATAGGTATGGAATCCAAAGCGGAGGGCCTCGAAGGGGATGGAACCGCCGCCGGACATAGGGTCGAGGACGGACAGAATCGACGATCCCCAAGTGATTTCAAGAAGTTGACCCATGACAGCCAGTTCGGTCTCCTCCGGTGTATTCGTGAACGACCGGGGATAACCGTAGGGATTGCTCTTGAGCTTCAGGCCCTTCTCTTTGGCGTACTGGATGAG
>JBAWYD010000113.1:0-7103 GCA_037143735.1 Deltaproteobacteria bacterium | reverse complement strand
GATAGGCGTTCGCACTCTCGGCCTCCAGGTTAAAAGATTTCTCAATTCCCTGCCTCAGACAGGATCGGAACTGGTTCGAACGCTGTTGCGCAGCCTCTAAATCCGTTTCCGTAATGAAGAGGAGAAAAAAAGATAAGCAAAAGGCAAGGGAAAGAAAGATAATGCTTTGTTTCTTCAAGAATTTAACCTCATACGATATACTTTTAATTTTCATGCCTTGATGACGATTTTCGCAGCATTATAAAGGGTGTCATGATGGAAATAAAGAGAAGAATATCAGGGAGTGCTTTTCTGAAAGATGACACACTGAAGCACCTATTAGTCATAGAAACAAACGAAGACATTCTATAAAAACATCAAGGCTTCTGGAAATATGATCAACAGAACTTGATGACAAAAAAAGGCCGGATATGCTCAATCAATGAAACATATCCGGCCAAGGTATTGATTATCAGCGGCGTGAAATTTGTGCCATTCTTTCTCTTCCATGAGGGGAATTTTTGACCTCCGTAAGAGAAAATATTATTTTTTTATTGAATTTATATCATCAAGTAAATCAATATCCTCTATCCACGCATCGATTTCTCCTCCGGTTGTAAATGTCTTTAAGTCCTGAGGGGGTGCGTTCTTATATGTTTCCCGAATAATAACTTTATGACCTGCTAAAATAGCTTTACGGGCATTGGAAATTAATTCATCTACGACATCTCTTTTATCATATTTCAGTAGATCAGATATTTCACGGGCCGATATTATTAAGTCACACATGTTTACCTCTTGAGATTATCTTTATATTGATAGAATATCATTTGTGAAATAATTTATCAATTGGAATATTTCATAAAAATTCATATGATAACTTGCTGTTTGTGTGGGATTGATGTATGAAGTGCCATCGATTTGTCTAAAAAAAGTCTGCTTCTTCCACGGTCGCATCAGGAGAAAAGTTTAACATGGATAATCGATTCTTCGAACGGCCTGTCCTAAACTCGTCTTATCAGTACCCTGCGCGGCACTGGGAACTTGATGCTCAGGGTCAGCCGACTCAACAAATTATCGAACACCGTCGCTGGGCCTTCGCCGAGTTCACCGAGGTCTATCAGATTGAGCCCGATTTCGAAACCAAAGTCGAAGCCGAGTTCAACAAGATGATTGCAGAAATGGTGAAGGAGTAGAAAAAGGATCGACATGAAACATCTGGATCTCGATATCCTGCTCCACCGCATAACCTTCATCGAAAAGGCCGGAACCGGCATCAAGCGCATGCGCGACGAGGCCCACGATCAACGATGCCCGGCGCCGATTTTCGAAGAGAACGGCTTCTTCACGGCAATTTTCTATCCGAATCCGGAGGTGCGTGCGCAGGCAGAAATCCGGCAGGAACCAAGTACCGCATTCGTTGATAAGCAAGATTTCATGTGGTAATAATTAAAGCATATTTCCTCCATAAATATGATATATAGATCGTGAAGGATCTGCTAAACTAATTATCGAAGATGGTAGCACCAAAAGATACATGGTTAAAATATTGTATGTCGCCGTCGGAAAACGGAAAAGACAAACCTCAAGCTGCATATTAGTGTAGTGTTGCAATGATACATTGTCATATCGACCGAAGGGAGATATCTTGATACTACCTTATATTTATTAAGATTTCTCGCTTTGCTCGAAATGACAATATTGTAAAGCTGTTACGGAAACACTACATTAGGAGAAAACGGAATAGATAACTAAAAATTATGTATGCACAAAAGATTGATTTGCCAATAAAAGAAATCACAGCCCTTTGCAAGCGGTATAATGTACGGGAACTTGCAGTTTTTGGATCGGCTGTCAAAAACAAACTGCGATCAGATAGCGATATAGATTTACTGGTAGAATTTGAGCCTGATGCGCAGGTGGGCTTCATAACTCTTTTCCGGATGCAGCGGGAGCTTTCGGGCCTTATGCATCGTAAAGTTGACTTGGTCCCTAAAGGCGGTTTGAAACCAATACTGAGGCATGAAATTCTCTCCGCCGCAAAGGTGCTTTATGCGGCGTGAGGAATTGTATCTTTCCGATATCCTGGAGGCACCAGATGCAATTGAAAAATTCTTGGCGGACCTTGATAAGGATGCTTTTATAAATAGCGACCTAATCAGGAGCGCTGTCCTGCAAAAGCTGACAATTATCGGTGAAGCAACTGCGCGCCTTCCGAAAGCATTCAAAGAACGGAATAAAGACATAGAGTGGGCAGATATAATTGCTTTTCGAAACCTCACAGTACACGCGTACTTTTCTATCGACTGGTCGATCGTATGGACAACAGCTGCAAAAGACGTCCCTGAATTAAAGAAGAAAATATCTGCCATCGTTTCGAAAACCAGCCAATAAAAATGAACTCCGCCGCAGCAAGCTACGGGGTATTAAACCTTGAGAGATTAAACAAAGTATACAAGAAACAAAATGTTGAAGGCACAAGCAAAAAAGGCATTATCGAAGAAGGTCAAGAAAGGTTTCAGGGGCTACCCGATAGCTACCGTTGCTTTATACGGCCCGACCGACAAGAAGGCAACGAAGCTCGTCGTTGGCATCGTGATGCAGGAGAACGGTGACGCCGAGCGGATGAAGAAATGGTACTCTGACGATGACGTCATGAAAGAACCCAATGTCTTCGAAGAGGTGCTCGAGTTCATTCAAACCAATGGCGCAAAGTCCGTTGGAATGCTCGATCGAATCGTCGGCTGCCCTCACGAGGAAGGCATCGATTACTCGGAGGGGCATTCCTGTCCTCTGTGTCCGTTTTGGGTAGGGCGCAACCGGTGGTCTGGTAGAATCGAGCATTAAACAGAACATAGAGTGCCCAACAATCGACCACATCGGATTTCTGGCCATATGTTACCATCATTGAAGAACCGGCACTATCTATCTCTTCCACTCCGATACGGCACAGGGTAAAAACTGATCAACCATAGACAAGATGGTCCCAAAAGTTGTCATGGATTATTTCAAGTCCACACTACAGCCATCCATAGGAATTCATTGACTTCGGGTTGAAAGATGCACGTACTGACCAGGTTATTTTCTGTTTATGTATCCTTCGACTGATTTCCTGATTTTACATCTCCTATTTCCCTGTTTACTTATAGAATATTTCATAAATATTCATATGATAACTTGCTGTTTGTGTGGGATTGATGTATGAAGTGCCATCGATTTGTCTAAAAAAAGTCTGCTTCTTCCACGGTCGCATCAGGAGAAAAGTTTAACATGGATAATCGATTCTTCGAACGGCCTGTCCTAAACTCGCCTTATCAGTACCCTGCGCGGCACTGGGAACTTGATGCTCAGGGTCAGCCGACACAGCAAATTATCGAACACCGCCGTCGTGCAGAATTCATCACGCCGATACCGAAGCCAAGGAAACGCAAGGGGACAAATAAGCAGCAGGACCTGGTTTTCGACGAAGGCAAAGGGCTTTCCACCCAGGAGCAACAGTACGACCCCACCCCAATTATCAATGAGCTTCGCCGCCATGTGGATCGATGGCGAGCCTTGCCAAATCCGAACGACTGGCAGGTTACGCCTGAGACCGCCCGCTGGGAGAACGACGCGCGCCGCTGTCACATCAATTGGGTGATTCTCGACAGCGACTGGGAGGCCGAATTCTGCCGCGTGGCCGAATCCCACCCCCGGGTTAAAGCCTACGTCAAGAACCACAACCTCGGTCTGGAAGTCCCCTACCGTTACGGCTCGGAGACGCGCGTCTATCTGCCTGATTTTATTGTATTAATTGACGACGGCAAGGGTGAAGACGACCTGCTGCACCTGATCGTCGAGATCAAAGGCTACCGGCGCGAAGACGCCAAGGCGAAGAAATCAACGATGGAGACCTACTGGGTTCCCGGCGTCAACAACCACGGGAAGTACTGCCGCTGGGCCTTCGCCGAGTTCACCGAGGTCTATCAGATTGAGTCGGACTTTGCGGCCAAAGTCGAAGCGGAGTTCAACAAACTGATCGAGAAAACGGTGGGATGAACTACGAAAGAAGAAGTAACCAGATGAATGCCAAGAAAATAGATTTCAGCAAGAGTGAAAAAGAGCGCGACCCTGATTTCATCAATGCAGAAATAGCGCTAAAGCGTGCAGCAAAGCAAGCGCGACTGCGGGCCATGCAGGCAGGTGTCGGCGTCATCGTGCTTCAGGATGGTCGGATCGTGGAAGAGCGACCCGATAATATGGGATGACAGAGAAGGATAAACACATGGCCAACAAGGACAATAAAAAGACCATTGAAACTCTCACCCACGAGGAGGCCCGGCGCAAGAACATCCCCACCGCCGAGTTTCAGTCCGTCATGGGCAAGGAGGAGCAGTATCCGATCCGGCTGGCCATGCCGCGCGGCGTCGCCGGGCTGGAAGAAGAAAAGGCGGGCCGCAACCGTGATCTGGACCCGCAACTGATCTGGCGCGGCAAGGACGAACAGGACTGGTCGGACCTGGTGGTTCACGTAGTACCAGGCCAATGGGCAAATGAGATAGTCGCAGTCTACTTTACACCTAATCTGATTCTTTTCAATGGTTCCAAGGCTGTTTCCCCGGTGGAGGCAATAAAATGAGGTTTTGGGTTGGAGTAACTGATAACAAATGGTATCAATTCCTCTCACAACTCCGTCCGGATGAAGTTAATTTTTGGCAGCCGGGCGGAACGCCGCCATTCAAGGGAGCACCCATTGGGCTTCCTTTCCTGTTCAAACTCAAGCGCCCTCACAATCACATTGCTGGCGGGGGATTTTTCGTAAAATACAGTTCGTTTCCACTGAGCATAGTCTGGGATATATTTAGGCAAAAGAATGGTTGCGCCTCGCTTGAAGAATTTCGCGCACTCATCGCTCCATTGACAGCCAATAGGCGGAGTGATGGTCCAATCGGATGCAATGTTCTTGCAAATCCTTTTTTCTTTGATCCAGAGGAATGGATTGATCTACCGGATTGGTCGTCGAGTATCGTGCGTGGGAAGATGTACGACTCGACCATAGGCGCAGGCCAGGAGATATGGCGCAACGTCCAACAGCGCATGGCATTACAGACACGGGAAGCGGCCGATACCGATATGGTTCCACTGGTCGCAGAATCGAGTGAAAAATATGGCTCTCCGGTTGAAGTCCGACCGAGACTCGGACAATCCTCGTTTCGGGTTTTGGTCACCGATGCGTATCAACGACGTTGCGCCATTACGGGGGAGAGCACATTAATGGCACTGGAGGCGGCGCACATCGTTCCCTATTCAGGAGAGGGCGGACACGATGTCCGAAACGGACTTCTGCTCCGAGCGGACTTCCATCGGCTTTTCGATGCCGGCCTGGTCAGTGTTACACCAGACCTGCGAGTCAGGGTCAGCCAACGGATCAAAGAGGAATGGTTCAACGGCAAGGTCTACTACCGACTCGATAACGAACCATTATCTGTCGTTCCAATACATCCGTCAATGCGTCCTGATCCGGATCGGTTGGATTGGCATTACCGGAACAGATTTCAAGCATAAGCGAGGAAGATTCATGATTTCAAGCACGCTTCTGGATGTATTGATTGCATTTCGACGAGAGAGGGATTGGGAACAGTTCCATACCGTTCGTAATCTTAGCTCCGCTCTGTGTGTTGAGGCTGCCGAGTTGCTCGACCTGTTTCGATGGGCTCGTGATTTTGAAATTTCAAATATTGTTGAGCAGCAACAAACTGAAATTGAGAGCGAAATAGCCGATGTGGCAATACTGCTAATTTATATGTGCCACGACCTCAACATTTCCATTGAGGATGCCGTCAGAAAGA
This sequence comes from Deltaproteobacteria bacterium, assembly GCA_037143735.1. Classification (GTDB taxonomy): domain Bacteria; phylum Desulfobacterota; class Syntrophia; order Syntrophales; family UBA2185; genus JAPLJQ01. The sequence goes on along the minus strand of JBAWYD010000113.1, from coordinate 1,296 downwards.
AACTTGAATTAAATCGGGAAAAATACCCTGTAGAACAATCAAAGGGGATTCCGACGAAACATAACAGGCTTAGATAAGAAGATCCTCTGTGCTAAAAGAAGCTGGATCGTACAAATCTAACCGACTCCGACGTGGACGGCAATACGGAGGAACGACGGGGCGTTATTTCGGTATTCAACGGGCCGAAACCCGCCATCATGACTTTCGAGACAAGGGAAGACGAAACAGCCGCGACGGACGATTGGCTTGAGGAGCGAATCGGCGAGGCCGTCGTAAACGCCATCGTGCATCGGGATTATACCGACCCCGGCAACATCCAGATCCGTATCTTCGACGACCGCCTGGAGATCTGGAGCCCGGGACTTCTTCCCAAGGAATTGAACATCAAGAGCCTGCTTGCGGAAAACCGCTCCATCCCGCGCAACAGGGGACTGGCGAAAATATTCCACGACATCGGTTTTATCGAAGGCTGGGGGACGGGATTTCAGAGGATGATCGAGGGGTGCGCAACAAACGGCAATCCCAAACCGGAATTCAAGGAGATGACCGGTGCTTTTGTCGTGAAGTTTACCAGACGTCCCGCCAGTGAGGGAATAAATGAGGGAACAAGTGAGGGAATAAATATGATCCTTGAATTCATTCGCAAAAATCCCGGCAAGCGAGTTGTTGAAATCGCTGTTGCAACGAATATTCCCTCAAAAACCATAGAACGTTGGATAGGAAAACTGAAGGAGCAAGGAAAGATCACCTTTAGCGGCGCCCGGAAGACGGGCGGATACTTTGTAAGCTGATGAGCAACAAGCGAACCGCCGAGAAAAATGATAAGGGTAATATTCACGGGAGTGGGGCAGTGGGTCAAACGACGGCGGTTGCGCGGTGAATCCACTTGGACAATATAAATGCGTTGATATAACACAATTAATTGATATTATTAAATAAGTTGTTTGTTATCTTTTCATTTTGCCTTTCTGAAAAGTTTAAACATAGAAAATTGATGAATTCACACACAGTGGAAATTTCTGTCACATCCGCGGAAGCGTAAATCAATAACTAACCGATATAGCTGGATTTCTATCTATTCTGGCATGACAATTTCAGGTGACATCCGTCCGTTACAAGTCTGTCATCATTGATCTATATTGCCATAAACAGGCTAATTTTTGATTAAAATAGTGTCGATTATAATCGACGCTATTTGACAATAAAATCAAAGTATTATACACTCATTTTATGAAATACCTTTATAATGCCGTCAATCCCTGGTGGGAGGGAAAGGATTTTAACCGTGGAAGGCAG
>JBAWYD010000112.1:0-7138 GCA_037143735.1 Deltaproteobacteria bacterium | reverse complement strand
GGATGATGCCAACGAACGGTATCTCTCCTCAGAGGCTCGCAGCGCCTCCTCCGCCACATGGTTTTCGGTGGCCTTGGTGTAGGAAGCATACATGGGGCAGTCTTCCACCGGGTAGTTGGAGCCGTCCTTGTGGGAATGGTGGATGAGACTTACGCTTTGGCCTAACATCTCCTCTAAAGCAAACCCAAGCATGCGCAGGGCGGCTGGGTTGATGAAGGTCACCTGCCCCGTGGCATCAACCCCGAACATGCCCTCTCCGACTGCATGAAGTAACAGGCGTTTGTGCTCTTCATTTTGTCGAATGGCCTCTTTGGATCTGTCTGTGACATAGATAACAGCTGAAAAAAACATAATTAACAAGCATACGCCAAGCGTTGCCAGAATGCCGATTAATTTGTAAATCCCGATACGATCTGTCGGGGTCAGAAGCAAAATCGACCATCCGTCGCTGTCAATCACCTTCCTGGAGACAAAATAATCCTTTCCTTCCAAAGTGACTTCCGTACCATCGGCAATTTGTTTTTTAAAAACGGCTTCAGAGGCTTTATTGCCGAATTGCTGGGAAGCAATCAATTTTTCTTGTGTTGTTTTATCCAGTGGCCATAGACTTTTTAGAACCATTGCCTGTGAACTGGACAGGAAAATAATACCATCCGGGCTGATGAGATAGCAAAATGGATATTTACTGAAAAAGGTCTCCATCTCGTCAAGATCCTTTTTCATCGTGACCACGCCCACCACTTTACCTAAACGATTCTGAACCGGATAGCCTGCATAGAAACCCCTCTTTCCGGAAGTAATGCCCAGTGCAAAATAACGAGCGGGTTGCCCCTTGGCCGCTGCCTGAAAGTAAGGGCGAAACCGATAGGATTTCCCCACAAAGCTGTCCGGATCTTTACGGTTGGAGGACGCCACGGTCATGCCATCGGCATCCATCAGGTAGGACACGGAAGTGTTTATTGCAGAATTGTATCTGTCTAACGCGCTATTGGAATGTTCGAAATCCTGAGCCCTTTTAGCCAGCAGTACGGGGGCGATCCAGGGAGAACCGGCCAGTGATTTAACGGCCCCTTCGATGTTTGTGAATGTAGAGGATACGTAGATGGACAGGGTTAATACTGAAGCCTGGCTTTCTCCTGTGATTTCCTGCCGGGCTTTATTGCCAAGATAGTCCGTGGCAAACCAGCCGGCAACAGCGACGATCACCAGAAGGATCATCGGCAATGAATAAAAAAATCGTCTCTTATTCATGCGTAAGATCCCTCAGACAGGTAAAGATATATCGGAGTTTGCCATTCAAAATATAATCCCTTCGAGTTTAAAACCTTTTTCCCGAAATAATCTCAGGCAGGCATTCACTGCATCTGCGTCGTAAAGCGCCCCTTTATTGTTTTCAATCTCAGCCAGGGCGGCGTCAATTCCCAACCCAGCGCGGTAAGGCCTATGGGAGGCCATGGCTTCCACCACGTCGGCAACAGCAAGAATGCGTGCCTCAATGAGAATCTCTTCCCCTTTCAGATTTCTTGGATAGCCCGATCCGTCCATCCGTTCATGGTGCTGGTGGACAATTTCCGCCAGGGGCCAGGGGGATTCCACATCCTTCAGCATCTCGTATCCCTTCTGAGCATGTTGTTTAATCAGGAGAAGCTCGATTGCAGACAATTTTGTCGGTTTGGACAATATCTCCGCGGGTATGGATAGTTTCCCGATATCATGGATGGAACCTGCCATACGGATGCCATCGATTTTATCCTGGGAAAGTCCCATCTCGGCGGCGATGGCACGAGCAAGATCCGCCGACCGTACCTGGTGACCGGCCGTATAGGGATCTCTTGTTTCCACAGCCGATACCATGACCTGAATGGTCGTGCTCAACGCGTTCCTGAGGCTCTCAAGAGTAGTTTTGAGTTTTTCCTCCGCCCGCTTACGTTCGGTGATGTCGCGGATGCTCTCGATCGCGCCTATAATGCTGCCGGACTGATCGTACAGGGGCGAGGCCTTGGCAAAAACCCATGCGCCCTCATTGTTGTAGAGGGCCTTGCAGAACACTTCCGCTATGAGGGAGTCACCTTCACGGGTGATGTTGGAATATCGGGCCGCAATCTCCTTCTGGTCCAGAAAAACTAAATCCATCAACTGCGGTCGCGCGTCGCCATAAAACGGGATAGTGTAGGCGTAGTTGCCTTTGCCGATCATCTCCGCGGCCGGAACGCCCGTCATTTCCTCGATAGCCTTGTTCCAGATGATGATGCGCTTTTCCTTATCTATGGCCAGGGTGGCGTCCGGCAGAAATGTAACGATGTCCATCAGTCGCTTCCGGTTCTCCCGCAATTCCTCCTCCAGCAGCTTGCGATCAGTGATGTCAATACAGGTGCCAATCCACTCCCGAACACTTCCTTCCTCGGCAAGCAAAGGAATACCGCGGGCCAAATAGTCCCGATACACGCCATCGTATCTGCGTATACGATATTCGGTTTCATAGAAGCTTTTTTCTGCAACGGCTTTTTCCCATATCTGTTCGGTATGGTCGCGGTCGTCCGGATGCATATCATTCATCCATCCAAAACCCTTGATCTCTTCATAGCTATGGCCAGTATATTTACTCCAGGAAGGATTGTCTTCCACAATCTCGCCTTTATCGTTTGTCGTCCATCCTATCTGCATGGTTACATCAATATACGACTTGTAGCGTTGATCGCTTATACCTATTTTTCTCTCTGCCTGCAACTGCTCCATGATATGCTGGGCCATCATCTTCTTTCTTGAATAGACGAGAAATAAAAAGATTGACAGGAAGAGGAAAAAAGCAACAGCCGTCACCTGGATGTAGTATGCAGACTCTGACAGGAAGATACTGCGTTTATCCCGCCCCACGAAGACAGTCCAACCGACATTGACTACCGGGGCAAAGGAGATGTAACGTGTCCTCCCGCCAAGGTCGGGGTCATCGACGGCGAAGGTTTTATTCTTTGCGGCCATCGCCTTTTCAATGCCGGGTTGGAATGGAGAAGGTTTTATCTCTTTTACTTCATGCTCGCTGCTGTATACGATCTGGCCTTTCCGGTCGATGACCGTGATGCCTGCGCCGGGATCAAGGGGCACCTGCTTGATGAGGTCACTCAGGGTGATCGTCCGCTGGGAGTTCAAGAGGACGCCGATCGCTTCCCCCTTTTCATTAAAAAATGGGACGCTGATCTGGACGGCAAGATCTTTTTCTCCGACGATCCTTTGAATTACATCCGAAATGCTGGATTTCCATTCCTTACTGACGCCCTTGTACCAATCCCGATCGGCAGAGTTCCTCCCCATCACCTCCGGACGCGCGGGATAAGCGGCCCAGAGTGTTCCTTGTCTGTCTGAAATGGCCACAGTGTCAATGTCGGAGTTGCTTTTTCTCAGGTTGATCATATGTAAAGTTGCTTTTTCGACGTTTTTATCCCTCACAGCCTGAAGCAGGAGCAGCCGCTGTACGTAAGACTCCATGACACTGACGAGCTTTTTGAGACGTTCCTCCAGGATCAAGGAAAGGAGATTTGCAGTTGACCTGTCCTCTTTTAAGGTCTGCTCCGTGTAGATCGCATGATGCCGATAGCATATGGTGAAAGTTACTGCAGAGAGGATGACGAAGACCAGGACGATAATCAGGGTGATATTTCGGCGTTCAATAAACCAGGAATAATTTAAAGTGTCCTTCTCAGGCATTCTATTTTCCTTTCTCCGAACAGAGAAGCCACGCCGACTGTACCGAGTCAGTGTGTGGATTGCCGCCGCCGTGGCACACTAATATTTCTTTGTGAATACAAGAAGTTAGAATGATGGGGGGGGGTAGTTACTGCCGCTGTGCGGAGGGGGCCTATCGAGACAACTAAGTCCATCACGGATTCGCTTAAACATTATGCCACCTGTATGATAACCAAAGCCGATGAAAAATCATGAGAATCAGATCGGTTCGTTTACTCTTCCAACTGCATTTTACCCTAAAACATCATAATGTCAACATTATTTGGGGGTGCATCGCCATAAGGCGTAGGGTGACCTCTTCGGCCCGAGCCCTTCAGCTAACTTCGTAGGCTTCGATGAGGAGAACCGACCGGAGTGATTCGGGAGGATCATCCTTGACGGTCTCGTAAAAAGTAGCTCTTTCCCCTCCCCGCGCGGGAGGGGATTAAGGGGAGGGGGGAAAGACATGATTGAATCCAGTCACTTACCACCCCCACCCTAACCATCCCCCGTAAAGGGGGAGGGAATTCCTGACTTTTGACGAGGTCGTCATCCTTAGAATCGCATAAAATCCCCAGGACGCCGATAATTTCCTCAAGAGATTTCATAGGAATGAAATAGAAGGGCATGTCCTGCAAATATTTGAGAATATTTCACTTGCAATTCTGCTTATCAGATAATAACTTCCTGCCCAAACAAAACCAACATCCATTTTAACATAACGATTGCCGAATAGAGACCTTTGAATTTCTCCCGAAACCCGGTAATTTGTCATTCCCGTGAAAACGGGAATCCAGTCTTTTCAAGAGCTTCTGGATTCCCGCCTGCGCGGGAATGACACAGAAGTGGCGTTTTTCAAAGGTCTCGAATAAAGAATGCCCGGTGATTGAGAGAGTATGAGTGACAAGATCAGTCAGGCGAAATCCATCCTCAAGAATGTTTTCGGCTATGACACCTTCTGGCCTCTTCAGGAAGAGATTATTGCTCATATCCTGGAGAAAAAGGATGCACTGGTCGTGATGCCCACGGGGGGCGGCAAATCCATCTGCTATCAGATCCCGGCGCTGATATTTGAGGGGTTGACCATCGTGGTTTCTCCTCTGATCTCCCTCATGAAAGACCAAGTGGACCAACTGAAGGAATGCGGCGTTCCCGCGGTCTTTCTGAACAGCACCTTAAGCGCCTCGCAATACCGGAGTCACGTGGAACGCCTCAAGAAAAACGCCGTCAGGTTGCTCTACATGGCGCCGGAAGCGCTGCTGGCAACAAGGAATTTGGCCTTGCTGTCATCATTGAAGGTTGACTGCTTCGCCATAGATGAGGCTCATTGCATATCCGAGTGGGGGCACGATTTCCGCCCGGAATACAGGCAACTATCTGTGTTTCGATCAACCTTTCCAAATGCAGCCTGCATAGCTCTTACCGCCACCGCCACTCCGCACGTTCGGGAGGATATCAAGAAATCCTTGCAGATCGCTGCAGCCAATGAATTTATTGGCAGCTTCAATCGTCCGAACCTGTTCCTGGAAGTGGTTCCCAAAGCGGCGCCGCTTGAACAAACCATTGATTTCCTGAATCAATATCCGAACGAATCCGGCATCATCTATTGCTTCTCACGTCAGCAGACGGACGACCTCTCCGCCGTTCTCCATCGGAAGGGTTATTCAGTCAGGCCTTACCATGCGGGTCTGTCGGAAGAGAAACGAACGCAGAATCAGGAACTCTTTATTCGGGACGATGTTCAGATCATCGTGGCGACGATCGCCTTCGGAATGGGGATCAACAAATCCAATGTCCGTTTCGTCGTCCATCACGACCTGCCCAAAAGCATCGACAACTACTATCAGGAAATCGGCCGGGCCGGGCGGGACGGTCTGCCCGCTCATTGCCTGTTGCTTTTCGGATATGGTGATATCCGCAATGTGCAGTATTTTATAACACAGAAAACGGAACAGGAGCAAAAGGTTGCCAATATCCTCCTGAGCGCTCTCCTTGGCTTTGCGGAAACAGAACTCTGCCGTCGCATCCCTCTGCTGCAATACTTCGGAGAGGCGTACAGGCAAGCCTCTTGCGGGATGTGCGATAACTGCCGGATCGAGAAAAAGGATTTGGTCGATATTACGATTCCCACCCAGATGTTTCTTTCCTGCGTCAAACGAACCGGAGGATTTTTCGGCGCCGGGCACGTCATTGATGTCTTACGGGGTTCAACATCGCAGAAAGTATTGAAATTCGAACACGACGCGTTGTCAACGTATGGGATAGGAACCATGTATTCGGTCAGACAATGGCGACACCTGTCCCGCCAGTTCATCCAGAAGGGACTGCTGATTTACGAATACGAACACGGATCGTTGAAGCTGACTCCGAAGGCCTGGGAAGTCCTGCGGGCCAAAGAGACCGTCTTGGGAAGGCTGGAAGAGGCAAAAAAAGAAAAGAGGGGGAACCTCAAGCGAGAGAAAGAGGCACTGGAGTCCTATGACCACCTCCTGTTTGAATCTCTCCGAAAAAAAAGAAAGGAACTTGCCGATCAGGCAAACCTTCCCCCCTTTACGATTTTCCATGACCGGACTCTGAAAGAAATGGCCACACGCATGCCCGGAACACGGGATGGATTGGCTGGAATATTTGGGATCGGAGCGGCAAAACTGGAAAAATATAGCGATATTTTTCTGGAGATCATAAATCAACACAGACATAGTCATAAAATCCCGGAACAATCAAAATCATCCGAGGACAAAACGACAAAACCCCCACCTGGATCCCGATGAAAGGGATTGCCGGATGGGGGCGTATGAGGCGTGATGTCCCTATTTCAGTTCTTTCTTGCTGAAATACCACATGTTTATGATGATCAGACTTTTATGCCTTCAGCCGTTCTTCCGAAAGATACAAGTGGTCCGTCTCGATTTCCACCAAGGCATTGAAGATCTGCTTCAGCCTTTCATGATCGGATTCCGCCGCGGCCTTTTTATAAAACGCAATGGCCCTGTCTTCCCTTTCATGAGATTCCCTGAGGTTTTTCACGTTTTCCGTGTGGCACACCTCACTGCCTGCGGGCACTTTGGCAAGACGCAACACTTTTCTCCAGATGGCAGCGTGCTCGGCCTCGATTTTCCCCAAGGCTTTAAACAAAAGCTTGCCCTCAGCATTGTCTGTCCTTTCCGCGGCGCAGAAATAAAACGTCGAATTACTCACTTCCACCTGAAGCGCGTGTTCCGCATTGGCTTTGTCTTTTTCGGTAAGGGGAACCTCAAAGGTCACCACAGCCTGCTTCAGCTCCTTGATGAAAGGCTCGTGGGCGCCGCAAAACGGGCAGTTCGTTGGGGGATTTGCACCGATATAAGGATCGCCACAAATGATACATCTCCAAAGTTTGACCATAAATCACCTCCAAAAATAGTTTGAATTATTCGCT
>JBAWYD010000111.1:0-7199 GCA_037143735.1 Deltaproteobacteria bacterium | reverse complement strand
ACGCCCCTGCCGCCCCTGCCTGATGCCTGCGTCAGCAGTTGAAATGTCCGTTCCGCTGCACGGAAATCGGGGAGATTCAGGGAGGTGTCCGCCGATATAATACCGACCAGTATAACATCATGGAAATCATGGCCCTTGGTGATCATCTGGGTGCCGACGAGGATGTCAATCTCATGCCGGTCAAGGGACAGGAGGATCTTTTCGTAAGACCCCTTTCCCGTCGTTGTGTCACTGTCCATCCGACCGACCCTTGCTCCGGGAAAACCCCTTTTAATCTCTTCTTCCAGGCGTTCCGTCCCCACGCCGTATCGCCTTATGCGCTTTCCCCGGCACTCGGGACAGGCGTCAGGCGCCTTGGCGGAAAAATCGCAATAATGACATTTCAGGAGGCCCGCACCGGCATGATATGTCAGGGATACGGCGCAGCTCATGCACTTTAAGATATGACCGCAGTCTGGGCAGAACATGAACGTATGAAAACCTCTCCGGTTCAGAAAGAGGAGTGTCTGCATTCTCTCTTCAAGTGTGTTTTGTAGGGCCTCTCTCAGGGCCCGGGACAGAATGGGGAGAGATGCGGCATCTGTTTCTTCTTTTTCCCGCTTCATATCGACGATTTCCACATCCGGCATCCGTCTTTCTTCAACCCTGCCGGGAAGGACAAGATACTTGTATTTCCCCCTCATGGTGTTAAAGTAGGTCTGGATTGCCGGTGTGGCGGAGCCGAGAACAACGGTTGCCGAGAGAAGTTGTGCTTTCATGACGGCCGCATCACGGGCATTGTATCTCATCCGATCATCCTGCTTGTATGAGGGATCATGTTCTTCGTCCACAATGATCAATTTTAAAGATCTGACGGGTGCAAAAACGGCGGAACGGGCGCCTACCACAATGCGGACATCACCGCGCTGGATCCGCCGCCATTGATCGTACCGGGCAGCTTTCGATATGCCGCTGTGGAGGACGGCTATCTCCCGCCCCGGAAATCTTCTGTTGAGCCTGGTCAGAAGTTGCGGGGTCAGGGCGATTTCCGGAACGAGATAAATCACGCCTCCTTCCAGCCTGGAAACTTCTTCAATAGCGTTCAGATAGACTTCTGTCTTGCCGCTTCCCGTCACCCCGTGAAGGAGATAGGGGGAAAACCGACGAGATTCAATGCCTTTTAAAATTTCCCGGAGGGCAAGTTTCTGATCTTCGTTTGGAATAATGATCCCGTCCTCCCTGCCGATATCGGGGGTCCTGCCGGGTTGGCGGTATACTTCTTCCTCCGATATATGAAGGATTCCTTTGTGTTCTAAAGCCTTAACCAGAGTGGCTACATTTTTAAATGATTCGCGAAGGGTGGCAAATGATGATGGACCATACGAGCCGAGAAAATCTATCAGCCTCTGCTGATTTTTTGTCAATTTTACAGAGGATGTATTTACGGCATTGACTGTCGCCACCTTTTCTTTTTTCGGGATGATTTCCGGTTTCTCTATTCTGTCCTCCACATCAATCAGTTCCATGTTCCTGAGAGTCCGGATATCCCTGTAGATGTCCTTTTTACCCAGGATATTTTTTAAACGGTTGAGGGGGATACCGTCAGGGAAATCTAATAATATGTCCATGATTCTTTCGTGGAAAGGGCAGATGTCGACTATTCCATGATCCGTTTTTCCCTTTGCAGGCGTGATCCAGCGATTGCTTTTGAGGTCAATTCCCCCAGGCAGAATCTCCGAGAGTGTTTTACCCGGCGGGTAGATGTAATATCGGGAAACCCACTGGTAAAACTTAAGATCGTCTTCGTTAAAAAGGGGTTCTGTATCGATGATATCTATAATGTCCTTTGGATTTTCAAAGGATGAAGCAGGCGCCGCCTCGAGAATGTATCCCGGCAGTCGTCTCTTTTCAAGGGGAACGAGAACCCGCTTACCCGTGGCAATACCCTTCTCAAGTCTATCCGGAACGGCATAGATAAAGGTCTTGTCAGAGGCAATATTGACGGCGACTCTTACAAACATTCTGTTTGTTCCTTTAATCTCTATGGGCGCTGTTGCCCGAAGCCTGCTGCCGCGTCACTCCCGCCTCCGACAAATACGTTCGTGGACAGGGCAGGCGGGAAAGCATAGATTACGCATCACGCAAAAAATGACACGTGATAAGGTTCCTCTTGCTTCAAGGCAACCTATTTTGACGTTCACATAAGAGAGGGTCGGGGGGGATTTGTCAATCAGTTTTTTGCAGATTTCAGGTATTTGAAATGTATGTCTGGCAATTCAGCAAGGGAGGTGGTTGAGGCAGTTATTCCCCTTTCAGTTTTTCAAGCGTTTCCTGTTTTGTTTTGCATTCAATGCACTGGGTCGTGACAGGTCTTGCCATAAGCCTTTTCTCCGAGATTAGACCACCGCAACCATCGCATATGCCAAACACACCGTCATCAATACGCTTGATGGCTTCCTGGATCTTGGAAAGCAGCTTTCTTTCCCGGTCTCTGATGCGAAGTTCGAAGTTTCTGTCTGATTCAAGAGATGCCCTGTCATTGGGGTCGGGAAAATTGTCCTTTCCTGTTGTCATATCGGAAACCGTTTTGTCAGCTTCCCCGTGTAACTCATTCATCTTCTGAGTCAGCATATATCTGAAGGACTGAATTTTTTCAGGCTTCATGGACATGTTTCACCCCTTCTAAACGGTGTGTTGATTTTGAATTGTACTTCATACATAAAGAATATCAATTTGTAAAGAAAAAAATATTCCCCAAAACAGGTAATCCCGACGTTATGTTTTTCCATAAACATTTATAATTTTTTCAATGATATTGGTCGTTGAGGAACCCTTGATCTCAGGGATGATGATAACCCTGCCGCCCCACTTCTTCACAGATTCCCGTCCCACAACCTGATCCTCCGCCCAGTCTCCACCTTTGACCAGGACGTCGGGCTTCAAATATTCAATCAACGTAATCGGTGTAAGCTCATGAAAAATCGTCACAAAGTCCACCGATCCAAGGGACGCAACCAGGTCTGCCCGCTCATTCTCCGGGATGAGCGGGCGTTTTTCTCCTTTTAATGATCTGACCGATTCATCGCTGTTTAGAGCAAGAATGAGGATATCCCCTTCTTTTTTCGCTTCCCTGAGATATCTTGTGTGTCCCACATGAAGGATATCGAAACATCCATTCGTAAAAACAATTTTCTTGCCTTCTTTTTTGAGTTGATAGATTTTCTTTTTGAGACTTTCCCGTTTGTATATCTTATTCATGAGAGCTCCCATTCGTTAAATCAGACCGCCCTTGCTAAAGTCAGCACCGCCACTGACGAGGCTCCCCCCTTCAATAACAGGCGGGCGCATTCTTTCACGGTGCTTCCCGTAGTGTATACATCGTCCACCAGGATGATCCTCTGGTCTTTTATTTTTTCGGGGTTCATAATCTTAAAAGCACCCCGGACGTTTGACTCCCGTTCCCTTTTCCCAAGGGTGATCTGTGATTCTGTATATATGTACCGTCTTAGTGTCAGGAAGTCCAACGGAGTGTGAAACTTCCTGGCAATTTCCCTTGCCAGAATAACGGACTGATTAAACCCTCGCTCTCTAAGTCTCCTTACGTGAAGCGGTACGGGTATGGTCAAGGTGTATTCCTGGAAATCGACGGCAGGGTAATCGTTTCCGGCCATCAATCGGCCCAGTATTTTGCCGGAGGCAGTTTTGCCCCTGTATTTGAAGTTGTGAATGGCCTCGAGGAGTGTTCCATCGTAGTGGCCGACGGCGCGGGCAACGGAATAGGCCGGTTTTGAGATCGTACAGTCACCGCAAAGATGGTCGGATGTATCTGCACCGGAAAAGGGTATGCCGCAACAGGTGCAAAGGGGAGACGTGATGAATTTTATTTTCGAGTAACACGTCGGACAGACAGGAAGTTGTTCATGGTGGTCAAGGATGATATCACACGTAAGACATCCGGGAGGGAGTATGATATCGGATAGCCCTGTAAAAATGCCTTTCAATGTTACATCCCTTGGTCAAGGGCACTCAGTTCTGTAACGTCACCTCCGATCTCCATCCGGGGTGCATCGGACCACAACCGTTCGATGTCATAGAATTCCCTTATGGGTTCGTAGAAGATATGGATGATTACGTCGTCGTAATCCATAAGGACCCATTTGCCGAACGTTTTACCTTCCACCCCGAGGGGAAGGACACCAAACTCTTTCAGGTTTTCTTGAATAGATGATGCGATTGCCTGAACCTGCCGGTCTGAAGTTCCGCTGCAGACGATGAAATAATCAGCGAAGGAGGATAATGTTTTTACGTTCAGAATGACTAAATCTTTAGCCTTTTTTTGAAGCGATGCGTTAACGCACAGAAGTGCCCGCTCTTTACCATCTAAATGCTCTGTACCCAATAAGCCCCCCAGTCTGTTTGCATTACAATATTAACTGTTTGTTTTCAATAGCAGATTGGTGGTACCGTGTCAATCAAAATTGACGTCCGAAATTCACGGTTGTTAAAATATCGTCATTATGGTAAACGAAGCACCACCCGAAAAAGATTGTCAAAATAAAAGGTTTGATCATGCATGAGATATTAAGGGCTGTTCAGGTTCATATGCCTTTCCATCTTCTTTTCAGTCAGCTTCTCCCGATGGTTATCAAGGAGAGAATCAACCCTGAAATAAGCTTCAATTATGCGAGTCTTGATCGTTTCAGTAGAAAGGATTTCATGGAAGTGGCCGCCCGTCTTCGGGACGAAGGATTGACGATTACTTTCCATGCTCCGTTCATGGACTTAAGACCGGGCGCCATCGATCCCAGGATCCGGCAGGTCACCATCGATCGCCTGAAGCAGGTTTTTGAGCTTGTTCCCTTTTATCGGCCCCTTTCTGTGGCCTGCCATCCGTCGTTTGATCGAAGATACTATGTGTCAGGTGAGCATCTCTGGCTGAAAAACAGCATAGGTACCTGGGGACAGTTTCTGGACCAGACCCGTGAAATGAATACGATGATTACCCTTGAGAATGTGTATGAAAGTGATCCGCAGCACTTGAACCTTCTTCTCAATGCCCTTCCTTCCCCAAATTTTTGCTTCTGTTTCGATACGGGTCATTTTAATGTGTTTTCCCGTGCGCCCCTTAGAACATGGATGGAAATCCTGGGCTCCCGCATCGGCCAGATACACCTTCATGATAATAACGGGTCCCTTGACGAGCATCTTCCCGTGGGAGAAGGCAATTTCCCTTTTCAGGAGTTTTTTGAGATCCTCCGTGAGCAGGAAATTGATCCGATTATCACCCTCGAACCCCACACGGAAAAGCACCTGTGGCAGATGCTTGAGAATATTAAGGGCATGAAACTCATTGTTTAGTTGCAGATGGCATTAGGGGGGCGGTGAGTTGCTGAGATACCTGATCAAGAGATTGATATTCATGATCCCCCTTCTCATCGGGATCACCATCATCTGCTTTGCCGTCATGCACCTTGCTCCCGGATCTCCGACAGACCTTGAGACCCAGCTCAACCCGAGAGCATCCGCGGAGTACAGAGAACGACTGAAGGCCATGTACGACCTTGACAAGCCCCTTCACGAACAGTACGTCTTATGGGTGGGCAGGCTTGTTACACTGGATCTCGGACGATCGTTCTCTCAGGACCGCAGGCCGGTGGCGGATAAGATAATCGAGAGAATCCCCATTACAATTCTCCTCAATGTCCTTTCCATGATCCTGATTATCGCCATTGCCATTCCTATCGGAGTTCTTTCCGCTGTTTACCGGGATTCTTTTTTTGATAAAATAACCGGTGTTTTTGTCTTTATAGGCTTTGCCATACCCACGTTCTGGCTGGCCCTCCTTTTGATGATTCTCTTCGGTGTGAATCTCGGGTGGCTGCCCATATCAGGTATCCGGTCCCTGAATTTCGAGTATCTTCCCCCGGGGATGGTCTTTCTTGATCTGATCAAGCACCTGATCCTGCCGGTAACATTGTCTGCATTCGGCGGTCTTGCAGGCCTTTCCCGGTACATGAGATCCAACATGCTTGAGGTAATCCGGCAGGATTACATTATGACAGCCAGGGCAAAGGGTTTAAGTGAAAGGGCCGTTATTTACCGGCATGCCTTCAGAAATGCCCTCCTCCCTGTGATTACGATTCTCGGACTGTCCGTCCCCGGTCTTATCGGAGGCAGCGTTATTTTCGAGACCATCTTTGCCATTCCCGGCATGGGGCAGTTATTCTATATGTCCGTCATGGCGAGGGATTATCCGGCGGTGATGGGTATTCTATTCATCGGCGCCGTGCTGACCCTTGTGGGGAATCTCATTGCCGATGTATCTTACGCCCTGGCGGATCCACGAATCAGGGTGTCCTGAAAGAAAGAGCTTTGAAAATTCGTATGACAGCATAACATTTTACTCACAAAAGTGAAACGTATCAGGATGTTGAAGGATCATTGATGAAGACGGATTTCTGGAAGAGATTTTCAAAAAATAAAATGGCCCTTGCTGGGAGTGTGTTTGTGGCCCTGTTGTTTATCGTTTCCATCTTTGCGCCATGGATTGCACCCTGCGATCCGAACCAGATTAATCTTCAAAGGGTTCTGATGCCGCCTTCAGGGGATCACTTTTTTGGAACCGATCAACTGGGGCGGGACGTCTTCTCCCGCATGATATGGGGGGCCAGAATTTCCTTAAAAGTTGGTTTTGTGGCCACGGGCATAGCCATCCTGATCGGTGCGGTCTTGGGCGCTGTTTCAGGATTCTATGGCAGGTGGGTAGATGCCGTCATCATGAGGTTTGTGGACATCATGCTCTGCTTCCCCGCATTTTTCCTGATCCTGGCGGTGATCGCCCTGCTGGAGCCGTCCATCTGGAACATCATGATCATCATCGGTCTTACCGGCTGGATGGGAATCACGCGCCTCGTCCGGGCCGACTTCATATCTCTGAAGGAGAGGGATTTTGTCTTGGCGGCAAGGGCCATTGGCGCCGGTGATTTACGGATTATTTTTGTCCATATCCTGCCCAATGCCATGGCGTCCATTCTGGTTGCGGCAACCTTGGGGGTCGCCGGTGCGATTCTGACGGAATCGGCGCTCAGTTTTCTGGGTATCGGTGTACAGCCGCCGACTCCAAGCTGGGGGAACATTCTCACCGCCGGTAAGGACAATATCGATATAGCCTGGTGGCTTTCTCTTTATCCTGGTATGGCCATTCTTGTCACGGTTCTCGG
>JBAWYD010000110.1:0-7339 GCA_037143735.1 Deltaproteobacteria bacterium | reverse complement strand
CTTATCCTTCGAATATTGAGCGGTTACAACATGGATGGATTCCATGACCTTCTTCGCCTCAAGTCCGCACATGATCAGAGTACCCTCATCCATCCCCTCGGGACGCTCGTGTGCCTGGCGGATCGTTACCGCCGGGAAGTTAAGGATAGATGATTCCTCTGTAATGGTGCCGCTGTCAGAGACAACGCAGAAGGCATGCATCTGGAGTTTCACATAATCAAAAAATCCCAGAGGTTTTAAAAAACGGATCAGGGGATCCGAATCGTTAATGCGCATTTCTTCGAGCTTCTTTCGTGTCCGGGGATGCGTGGAGACAATCAGCGGCATTCCGTAATGCTTTGTGATGAGTTGCAGCGATGCCAACAGGTTTCGGAAGTTCTCCTCATTGTCAACATTTTCTTCACGGTGCGCACTGACGACGAAATATTCTCCCGGATGAACCTGGAGTTTTTCAAGCACATCAGAACCCTCGATTTGAGACATATAGTAGGAAAGAACTTCTTTCATAGGGGATCCAGTCTTGATGACGGTTTCCGGTCGCAGTCCCTCTGCCAGCAAGTAACGTCGGGCATGCTCTGTTAACGGCATATTGATGTCGCTCAAGTGATCAACGATCTTGCGGTTTATTTCCTCCGGCACGCGCTGATCGAAGCTTCGATTGCCTGCCTCCATATGAAAGACAGGTATTTTGCGACGCTTCGCCGAAATTACGGACAGACAACTGTTTGTGTCTCCATACAACAAGACGGCATCGGGTTGCACCAGCTCCATCATCTCATCGGATCGAGCGATTACGTTACCGATGGTCTGGGCCACGGTCTGGCCTGCGGCGTTCAAAAAATGGTCAGGTTTCCTGATACCGAGATCCCGGAAAAAGATTTCATTCAGTTCATAATCGTAATTCTGCCCTGTATGCACCAGGATATGTTCCGTATGAATATCCAACTCGCTGATGACCCGGCAGAGCTTTATGATTTCGGGGCGAGTACCCACGATGGTCATGACCTTTGTTGACATAATCTCTTCTTTCCCCCAGTTGATATTTGATAACGGCAAGCTGACTTCTAACGCAACAGTTCTTCACCTTGCGCCAGATCACCATCATCAATCATTAGCTTATGTTTTTTTAGCAATTTAATGGTTTGATCTAAATCGAGGACTTTATCCGCAGAGCTGAACTCCTTTTCCAGCGCTTTTATTACCGGCTCTTCCTCTACGTGTAGTTCCGGCAGCATGGGGAGAATAGCATAATAATCTCCTCGTTTGACGCAATGATAGGCCTCTTCTTCCGAAACCATGATTTCATGGATCTTTTCTCCCGGTCGGATACCCGTTACCTTAATTTCAACGGGCAGATTCCCGATCAAAGCTTTCGCAATATTGATCATGCTGGTCGCAGGTGCATTGGGGACATATGTCTCGCCCCTTCTGGCGCCGCGGAGGGCCGTGAATACCGTATCTACAGCCTGATCAAGGCTGAGGAGGAAACGGGTCATCTCCGGCACGGTGATCGTGACCGGGCCGCCGTTTCTTATCTGACCATGGAAAAGGGGAATGACAGAACCTCTCGACGCCAATACGTTTCCATAACGGACACAAATAAAGCGCGTTTGGGGATTCAAGATATTCGCTGTGGTAATAATTCTTTCCTGAATGGATTTCGTCATCCCCATGACATTGATCGGTTTGCATGCCTTATCGGTACTGATGGCCACGACTGTATTCACTGGATATCCGTTTTCCTCAACGGCGCGTACTATATTGGCTGCCCCCATGCAATTTGTCATGACCGCCTGAACTGGAAAGTATTCGCATGCCGGTACCTGTTTCAGCGCAGCGGCATTGATCACAATATCCGCGTTTTTTACCGCGGAGCAAACATCCGCATAGTTCCGTATATCCCCAATCCGGAATTCCAGGACGTTCATGAAATTCCGGTAGATCACTTCATCGGTAGCTACCAGCTTATGCAGATACGCCATCCGCATATCGTGTTGTTTTGCTTCATCTCTTGACAAAACGATGATCTTTTTCGGTGTGCCTTGTTCGCCGGTCAGCATACGGCGTACAAGCGTCTTGCCCATTGAACCCGTTCCACCCGTAACAAGTATCGTCTTTCCTTCAATTATCATGACTTACCCCTATAAACCTGACTTAATTCCTCTACCATTTTCGTCCATGACGGAGGTGTGTAACCAAAATCTCTACGGAATCTTTCAGAATCGAGACTACGATCGCAATGAAATGATTCATCCGGTATAACCTCTACGCCCCGGTGCATTTTCTCGCCAATCAGCCTTAACAGATCGAACTTATTTATCGGTTCACTGGATACATTGTAAAGCCCGGAAGCGTCGGGACAATCCAATAGCAATTTTTCTATCACTCGACACAATTCCAGAGTCGTCAGCCCCGTGTAGATCGCGTTTTTGAAACCACGTACAACATTTTTCTGAGACAGAAACCACTCCAACAGTTCGGTACCTTCGTGCAGTTCCTTTCCGATAAAGGAAGATCTCAACGTAAGAACGTTGTTTCCTGTGACCTCGCCTAAAGCCTTGGTGCGCCCGTAAAGATCCGTAGCGTTTGTCGGGGTATCGTCAGAATAACGACCTGTCCTTCCATCAAACACACAGTCGGTGCTGAAATGAATCAGCTTCGCGTTCACAGCTACCGCAAATTTGGCCAGTTTATGCGGAAGTACAGCATTCAAGGTGATACTGGGAATGGGATTTTGCGGGTCTTCTCGCCTTTTCGTGATTCCTATGCAATTCAGTATAAAATCCGGCTTGATAACCATTAATGCACTCTCAAGCATTGGAAAATCCATAACATCAATGTGATCGATAACCCGATCGCTCTCAAACAGGCGGTCATCTCCATAATCATCTTTACCTTTGCGAATGGTGGTATATGTATCGGAAAAGCGTTGAGAAAGGCGCTCCCACAACGTATGACCAAGCATACCGCTACCACCCAAAATGATAAGACGCATAATTATTTCCCCATCCCGCATAGTTCGGACAACCAGCCATCCAGACGATCCAAAAGCATATGTCGCTCAAAATTTCTTTCAAAATAGATCCTCCCCTGCCGGGCCATCGCGTCACGCTCGGCGACCGTCAAATGATACATTTTTAAGGCGGTTTCCGCAAGGGCATCGGGGTCTTCCGCCTGGCAAGCCAGCCCGGCGCCCGCCTCTTCGACGACACGGGCCCCTTCGCCGTCGAGGGCAGCAATAATCGGACGTGCGCATGCCAGATAAGATTGAATCTTTCCGGGAATAGTCATGGCAAAGATGGGTTCTTTTTTCAGGGTAACCAAAAGGACATCGGCCAGGGCAAAAAAGCGTGGCATCATTTCCATGGGATATCGGCCGATAAGGTGGACGGTATCCGACAGGCTCCTGATGCTGACCTGCTCTTCCACCCAGGGTCTTATGCGCCCGTCGCCAATAATGATCCATTGGATCTCTTTATGGTTTTTTATCCGCTCTGCCGCGTGGAGAATTGTTCCAAAATCCTGGGCTGCCCCGATGTTGCCGGCAAAGACGATCCTAAAGCCGGACGGCATCATCGCATGTTCCGGCGCCTCTTCCGGCAAAGACAACGGCTGGTAGAGTTCCTCCGCGCTGTTTGGAAGATAGCGGATAATCTCCGGAGAGATGCCCTCTCTTTCGATATACGATGAAAAAACCCGCGATTGTGTGAGGATCAGATCACAACCACGGTAGATGGAGCGGATCAGGAGTCTTATCAGATTCAATATGAACGGGGATCTGACGTTTCCCGTAGCGGAAAGGCTCTCGGGCCATATATCCTGAGCCCAGTATACCGCACGAGTTTTTTTCATTCTTTTAAAGATGATGGCCGGGATGCCCTCCGTGAATGGCGACAAACTGAAAAAGATCAAGTCGAACCGACCCCGGCAGTAGAGCGGACCGAGTATGGACGCACATAAGGTAAAGGACAGATAATTGATGATCAACTGGATGGTTCTGCCCTGGCCACGGGGAATGACCGGTACACGGATCACCCGGACGCCCTCATAATCCTCGATCCGCCTGTTGAAAAATCCATACCCCGGAAAGAACTTCCCCTGGGGATAATTCGGGCGGCCCGTCAGTACCGTGATGTCATGACCTTTTTGATGAAGACCGAGGACAAGATCGTTGATCCGGAAATTCTCCGGCCAGAAGTATTGACTGATGAAAAGAATTTTCAAGCGATTCCTTCAGTGTACAACCTGCGAAAACAATTCAAGATGCCGTTTCGCCATATGATCCCACAAGAAGTGATCTTCGGTATATTTTTTTAAGTTTTGCCCCATGATTTTCAACTTTGCCGGATTACCAGTCATGCGCAGCAGTCCAGAACGCAGTCCTTCTACAGAAGCCTCAACGACCATTCCACCGGCCACTGTAGCAACGTCGTCAAATCCGCATTGGTCTGTAATCAAGACAGGGGTCCCGGTAATGCCCGCATCGAGAACCACAATTGACATCGCCTCCTGCCGGGAAGGTATGACAAGGAAATCCGCAGAATG
Organism: Deltaproteobacteria bacterium; assembly: GCA_037143735.1. GTDB lineage: Bacteria > Desulfobacterota > Syntrophia > Syntrophales > UBA2185 > JAPLJQ01. The sequence goes on along the minus strand of JBAWYD010000110.1, from coordinate 2,794 downwards.
GTATGCATCTGATTTCTCATCTCCACTGATATGACCTGTGAAATGAACCCGGCCACTTAACCCGCACTCGGATACCATGCGTTTTAACCCTTGCAGCATTCCCCCGTCGGGGCCTGTGAAGACAAGATGGTGCTCTTTCAATCGCCCATCCTGATTGCAGCGGTAGAATGCTTCTAAAAGCATGTCCGGCCCTTTAATGATGTTCAGGCGCCCCATAAAGAGGATCAGTGGTGCATTGCCAATACCGTGGCGGACGCGGAAAATTTCCCCGCCGCTCTCAGGGAAATCGCCGGGGTTGACGCCATTGGGAATTACAGACACCTTTCCAGACGGAACACAATATGATTTAAAGTGATCAATTTCGTTGGGCGAAATGGCGATACATGCATTTGCATGACGGATGATTTCCCCGCCTATGATATAATTATAGAGTTTTTTTAATACCCTGGATCTGCCAAAAATAGGCAGCGCCCCAGCGGGACATACTAAATATGGCTTCTCAAACTGCTTCACGGCCCGATAAACCAATACATTGATCAACGTCCAGTGACTCATCAACTGAACCACATCCGCTTTTTCGACGAGCCTTTTAATCAGGTGTTGTGAAGGTTTCGGTAAGTAAAAGCGCTTCCATAGGGAAGGCAGGGCGACCACGCCTAAGGACCACTTTTTACAATGTCTGATATACTCAGGGGATAAACCTGTATCGATGGTCAGGATGGTGCATCGATGCCCCATTTTGGCAAGTGCACGGCTTATTTGCAGGGTTCTCTCCGCTGTTCCCCCACCGGTTATGGGGTCCAGCGACATGTTGACGTTGAGGATGTTCATGAAACAGTCGAATGGTGGGCTGCAGCAATGCGGCGGACGGCTCCCTCAATACCCAGTTGATAACGGAAACCCGTCGATAACAGTTTCTCCGATGAATACCGGATATCTCCACGGTTTCCCGTTCCCCTCAATAACTTTCTGAGGAGGTAGGGGATGATGGGAGGAAGATGCAACACCGGTCGTAAGTTTACGATTGTTTTCTTTCGCCTTATCACCCTGTAAAGGGACCACAGCTCGCTGTACGTGTTAAACCGTTCATGATCGCATGAAACAAAAAAACATTCCGGCTTGTCTGCCGGTACTGCATTCATCAAATACAAAGCGGCTCGTGCCACATCTTCCGCATGAACAATATGGGCGCATTCGCCTCCTTTGAGAAACACCTTCATGCGATCGATAAGTGCGCTGCGCATCGGCAGTTGCAACGCTCCCGGTTGAAAATCGTCAATCACGTTTGTCGGTCTTAATGCGACGGTTCTGCATCCGGGAAGTCCATTCAAGGCCAGTTTTTCCGCCTCATATTTGCTCTGTTCATAGATATTCTGGGGATTGCAATGCGTTTCTTCCGTTACCCAGGGCCGATCGGTCTTCCCAACGACACCGGCGCTGCTGATATGGCAGAAATATTTAACATCGCTCCTTTTCAGCAAAGATAACAATTTCTCCGTCCCGCGTACATTGACATCCATCATTCTTGATTCATCCTGTTTTTCGCCGGCGCAGTGGAAAAACAGACTGCAGGACTTGAGAAATGGATGAATGGAAGCTTGTTCTTCGAGAGAGCCCTCAAATAAAACAGCCCGAGAATTCTCGTCTACGGGCACTTTCCGGGTTAGGACTCTCACATCATATCCTCTGTCCAGAAGACTTCTGACAATATGTCTCCCCACAATACCCGTGCCACCTGTTACACAGGCAACGCTATTCATTGCCGTTCCTGTTTGCATCGCGCGCAGCGCCAGCGCCTTTGCCACTTACAACAACGGAGTACGAAGCCGCCAATAACCATATGGCGGGGCTTACCAGCGGCCTGATGACACTTCCCCCATGAATGGCGTTGATGAATGATGCTGCTAAAACAGAGATGACAGCCCAAATGACAAACAGACTCTCGTTTCCGAGAGTTTTATCTTGCAGACGATACTTCTTGTAAGTGTCTTTAAAGACCAATGTCAAGGCAATCACATAAAACAATGACATGACAATACCATACTGGCTCAACGCTTGAAGAAAGAATGCATCGTCACTCGCAAAAGGAACGCCTGTGTAACGGGATGATGAAAAAGCACTCTGCAACACCGGTGGTAATCCAAATCCGAACGCAAAATGGAAAAAACTATCTGTCATCACATTAGAGAAGTGGGCTAAAACATCGCCCCGACCAATACCGAGGTGAAACGTTTCTACCGTCTGCGATATGTTCACGATCTGCGTGTAAGCGGACAGATCTATCACTTTTGTGATCATCAATGCTCCTATTGATAAAACAGCCAAAACGCTTAAGTAAAATAATTTCCTATGTTCAATTTTATTTAACCTGATTCCGGCAATTGCGATGATGATCATGCCGATGCAGGCGCCGACCATGTTCGTGCGGGAAGCTCCCCAAACCAATCCCACAAGACATATCAAAAACATAGGGATGGTATACAGATATCTCCTCTTCGAGAAAACGATAGCAGCAAAGTTGAGAATGACGCCGATGGCGATGATGAAAGTCGTGGCGTTGCTGTGTCCCAAAGGACCTGGCATGCGGATGAACATGCTCGTATCGCTCTTTCGCCATGATTTTGTCACGCCGTGACCTTCCGGCGCTCTCTCCAACGCATAATCGTTTAACAAAACGGAATATTTAAAGGGACCGTCGGAATTCATGTATTTACTTATTGAATCCAACGGCATGTATCTTATGTGTCAGCGGTCGGATTAAACCCAGCCAGGGGAGGTCGGATTAAACCCAGCC
>JBAWYD010000109.1:0-7473 GCA_037143735.1 Deltaproteobacteria bacterium | reverse complement strand
CCTGACCTTGGCTATTAACGGTTTAATGAAAAGTTTTCATCGTCGCTTTTTTTACTTTCCGTTCACAGTAACATCGGACAGAATCGGCGAAGCCTCTCCGGAAACAACTTGAAGCGTCGCTTCTACCTGGATATACCTTGCCGCAGGCGTTGCTTTTAGTTCGACGCCCTTCACCATATCTTCCCATGCGGACCAGTTCAGCTTATCACCAGAACTGCGCACGCGCACCTTGACGGACGTTCCCTGCGGCTCCGTACTTGCCCAGGATACACCGCTCCATTTTATCCCATCGGTTTTCTGGGAATCACAGATAACGGTCCAGGTGCCGAGCTTCGTAGTCATGGAACGGGCTACGATCCCCGTCATATCGCTGTATCCGTAATGGCCGCCGGCGATTTGAACACTGAGATCGACCTTGTTGCTTGCCGGATCGATTCTGCCTACTCCGGCGTCTCCATAATTTACTACCCATACTTTACCTTCTGCATCGGCCGCCACACCTGTCGGATGGTTGAAGCCTCCGATGGAAGCTTTTCGCACGCCATCATTCGACCACCGAGTCACCGTATTTACCGTTGAATTCGCCGTCCAGACATCGCCGTCATTGGTAACGGCAACGCCTCTGATGCAGGATTCACCGTCTTTAGACCATTCAACCTGGCCAGTCGCCGTGTTCACACGGGCAAGGCGGTTGCTGCACCAGCCGGCAACAAAAAGATGGTTGTTTTTATCAAGGCCGACGCCGTAAGCGCCTTGTCCAAGAGAAATCATCTTTTTCGAATCGTTGGCCGGATCCAATCTCAGGACAGCATTACGATTGATATCCGATGACCAGAGAATACCCTTGGCATCAACAACCGCGCCGTAGGGACTATGGCCTTCAGCCGACACATCGATGTTTCGCAGGACTTTACCCGTAGCGCCGTCAACATAATAATACCGGCGCGTCCCGTAAGTACCCGCCCAGAGATTATTCTTGGCGTCAATGGCAATCCCTCTGGGACCGGGAGACCCATCGTACTTGCCGTGATTTTCGCCCGGCGTGTAAGTGCCTTCGCTTCCATTTTTAAGAACCACCTCATAGAGAACACATTCATCCTGTCCCCATGGCAGGGGGCTGCCACTTTCGGATGTTTCGATCTTGCCGTTCTTGTTCCTGTCGACACACTGTCCAGCCTCCAGCAACCCGACCTTGATGACTGTGCCGGTGTTTCTGTTTCCGACCCAGCAGTTTCCCTGCTGATCAACGGTTGTCCGCGACGGGCTTCCGCTTGTATTCGGACCGGTTCTATACCGACCCAATTCCTTGCCGGTTTTCGTGTCCACCTTGGAGATGGTGCCTTCATTGGAGTTGGGGATCCAGATAAAGGGCAGCGTCGTCGATGTTTTACTGAGCTGGAGCTGATCGGCAACCGCTTTGTCCTCCACACCGACCATCGTTCCCTCTTCAAAGTCCTTGTTTGTGGTGTAGATCCTGGCAAAACTGGTATCCAGAACATAGGTCCCCGTTGCCGTTGTCGTTTTCCCGGCTTCAACACTGACTTTCAGTTTCTCGGGTTTCTTCCATCCGGGCGCATCCTTGAACTCCACTTCATACCAGCCGTTGGCCAGACCGGCATTGATACTGTCGCCGCTGTTCTTCCAATCTCCCGTCGTCAGCTTCCACTGCGGCGGCGGCGCACTTTTCGCAAGGACATCCGGCGGCTGAATACTGACCACGAGCAGCGGCACTGGCGGCCGATCAATAATCACTGGAGCGCCGGCGATGGTAAAGTGCACCCTTTTCTCCGGGGATGTGCTGCCCGATCCGTCTATTGCCTGGGCGATGACGAAATAGTTACCGGGACCCAGGGTAAACTCCTTCGACGTCCCTTCCCACAACTTTCCGGTGGCTGATATCTGCTGCAAATCAATCTGCTTGTTGCCGCCGTCGAATACCCGGAAATTAATCTCTTTCAGACCGACGGTATGCGTCGCTTTCGTCTTGAAGGTCACCGTCCCCGATCCGGGATTGCTGACCTCGACATCATGAAGGAACGGCGGCGCCGCCAGAATCTGGGCCACCTGACGCAGTTGCTCGATCATATCTTTCTGCGCCGGTTTGGAACCTGCCAGCCTGTCCTTCCCCCAACGATCATCTTCTCTCCCGCCCGCCAAAGCGCTGGAAGGAAGCGCAACTTTCCCAGTCACAAGATTACTTTTCTGACCGTCCTCATCCTCCAACTGGATGGTGTACGGAATAGATTCTTGGGAAAAAGCCGGATCAGCCTGAAGAATGACGCTGACCTCTCCCGCATAACCGGACCGGTTTTTCTTATTGTCGTAGGCGTCCACCTTGATCACTTTAACTTCCTTACCCGCAGCCACCCTGACGGATACGATAGACTCCGATGACTGCCATTGAAGGTTGATGGACACCTGTCTATCCAAATACTGGGCATCATGCCGGATGACCTCCGGCTTTTTGGCGTAGGCTGCTACAACGGAGAAGCAGAGAACCGCCAGAATGATCAACGGGAATAGCACTGATTTTCTTTTCATACTCTCACCTCAATCCATGTAGAAATGATCCGTCATTTATTCTAAATCGGCAGGTTTAACGAGTTTGATATTAAACGATTCATCAATCAGAGAAATCCTCGCCTCCCATTTTTTTGGTTTCATATCATCCGTCACCTCGGCATCGATGAGACTGATACTGATCTTCTGGCGGATAATTTTATCGGTCAGAGGATCGATGCGGGAGTAAATGACGCCCGAATAATTCTGGCACTCGTCAATATTTGGCCATGCGGGAAAGGCAATGGCGATTTTTTTGCGTTTCGGATCGGTGGACTTCAATTCAACTACCCATGCCGCCACCATATCCCGGCTCTTGGCATTGGCCTTTGAGCACGACCATACAACATTGCGGGGAAGGGATTTCCCTGCGCCCGGATCAATAAGCTGAAAATTGGCCTTGGCAAAGACATTGGCTTTGCTGAAATCCACGGTCTTTCCCAGTTCAATGGGCTGGCTTCCCGATTCCTGCTTTGTATAGGACTGCATGTCGATGGTATGAAGCTTGTACGCAACAACAAGCCCATCCCCCTCCGTGCCCCTCCTCGCCTGTGTGCCGACTTCGGCCGTGGCGGTTCCGCTGCCGATAACCGTACCGGCGCCAACATTAAAACCAGCCTTATTGGATTTCTCATCGGATATTTTAAAGTTGGCTAAGCGCAATGCCTCTGTGACATAGGAATATTTAGGCTCAAAAGTAATATCTGCATAGGAGACGGGTGAGATGATTTCCAGCCCTGAGAGTTTTGCCTTATCTATACTGCCACCGGAGGCCCCAATCTCTGCCTGCGGGCCGATTGCCGTTTGCCCTCCGAGACCGACGCCCAGATTGTAGGCGTAATCCTGCTGAATCCCGCTAAGCGAGCGTTCCTTTTTCACATCAATCTCATCTGCGGCCGGATCTTCAATCGGGCCAAACTGTTTGGACCAGGCACAACCGATAAATGACTTATCAACCGGTTTCTTGATAGTGAAGTATTCCTCTTCGGTGATCGATGACATGCCCTTTTTATGTGTCTGCATGGCCGAACCGCTCGTGGAAACGCACCCAGACAAAAAAGCCATGAAAACAATAACGGCAATCCCTTCCAGATAAAAACGTCTATTTGACATTTCCATATTCCTCCTCTCTATATCCACCTCAAAATTAGAAACTCGTGACTATTCAAGGCATCCATCAGACAGATCATCTTTATCAAACCTTGTCTTTTGCCTGACCGTCAATGCCCCTTCTCTTCCTTGCATGGCTCGTATTTCTCGCATTGTACACAATTTTAGCGTAAGTGGCAACATGATTTAATGCGTCAAACGCATGATCGAACTTAAATGTTCGGGCGTGGTCCTTGGTGAAAGGGGAAGAAAAACAGAAAATGTTGACAATCCTACCCATGTTGGTTACAATAGCTATGACAATCAACAATAAACAGGAGGGTATATATGCGTACCATACAAATGACCCTGGATGATCAGCTTGTCCAATCGGTAGATGCTGTTGTCACGGAACTCAAAACCACCCGCTCCGCCTTCACACGCGAGGCCTTGTCTGCTGCCGTCAGTCGCTTCCATGTTCAGCGTCTGGAAGATCAGCATCGTAAGGGATATGAACAGTTCCCTTTGGGAAAAGAAGAATTTTCCATCTGGAAGGATGAACAGCACTGGGGGGACGCATGAAACGAGGAGAGATTCGCTGGTATCAATTCAAAGCGCCCGATAAGAAGCGCCCTGTCCTGATCCTCACCCGCAACTCCATATTGGCATATCTGGGCGAAGTAACCATTGCCCCGGTTACCTCAACAATCCGCAATATTCCCAGTGAAATTCTTTTGACAAGTATAGACGGCATGCCTATGAATTGCGTAGTCAATTTCGATCATATCCAGACAGTATCGCGAGAGAGAATCGGATCTCTGATTACAGCGCTTTCACCGGAAAAGTTAAAAGAAGTCCGGAGTGCCATCGACTTTGCCCTTGACCTGTAGTGTTAATCTGGGGACACCATTGTTTTTTCTTGGCCAATTACCCTGTATATTTTCAGTTTTTCCGAATCGTTATCCGTTGCATAATGGTCGACCTCCTCGACTTTGAGGGGAGATTGACATGCATAGTAGGTTTTTTCACTGAGGAGAATGCCATTTGGCCAGGGTTTGCACAACAACTGAAGCCTGAAGACAAAATTGACGGAATCTCCGATCACCGTATAGTCCATCTTCTTTTCGAAACCGATATTGCCCACGACCACTTCGCCCGTATGGATACTGACCCCCATGGTCAGAGAGGCGCCAAAGCGTTTCTGAATATAATCGGTAACGCTTCTTCCCATAGCCTTTTGCATTTCAAGCGCCGCGGAGATGGCGTTATCGGCATCCGAGGGACTTGAGACAGGGGCGCCGAAAAGAGCCAGAAAACCGTCCCCCAGATACTTGTCCACGATCCCATGATGCTTGAAGACAATTTCCCCCATGGCGGCAAAAAAGTAATTCAGGATGGCCACGGTCTTCTGGGGGCCAACTTTATGGGAAAGAATGGAATAGTCCCTGATATCGATGTTCAGGAGGGTGATGATCTTGAATTCGTCTATGAAGGGTCTTGCTTCCATGCCGTGTGTGATCTTATCGATGACTTCCTTGGGCACGAATTTTTGAAACATGTTGCGGATGTCCCTTTCCTTTTCAGCCATGGTCAGGGTTTCTCCGTAGAGACGCGCGTTTTCCATGGCGATGCTGACCGTTGTGCCAATGGACAGCAAGAGCTGGAGATCACCCTGCGAAAATTCTCCCTGGCGTTTATTCAGCACCTCGATTACGCCGAGTACTTTCCCCTGGGAAATCAGGGGGACGCAGAGGACGGATCTGGTTTTAAAACCCGTCAAGCGGTCGAAATCCGGATGGAAATGTCTGGAATCTTGTGCATTTATGACGATTACGGATTCGCCCCTGGCGGCAGAATAACCCGCAATCCCTTTCCCGAGTTTGAGCCGACTTCCCTTCAGGCCGTCAACATTGGCAATGATATTGAAGGCTACTTTGAATTCCAGTTCGTTTCCGTCCAGAAGCATTAAAGAACCGGCCTCAACATCCATAATGACCTGAATCATGTCCATGGTATGCTGCAGGACCTTGTCCATGTCGAAGGTAGAGGCAGCCAGGGCGCCACCTATTTGTCTGAGGGTATCCAGTTCCTGGTTCCTCCTGGCGAATGCGATGAGCAGCTTTTCCTTTTCAATGGCGCGGGAAAGTCCATCCGCCATGGATTCTATCACTTTATCCGCATTGCTGACTGTTTCATGCGGAATGTTACACAGGATAAGGATGCCAGTTACCTGCCCTTCTGTTTTCAATGGCGCCAAAAAGGCATTGCGCGCGCCCTGTGCGATAAATATCTCCATCTCAACCGGATGAGTGATCCTGTCCATATCTTGAAGAATTAGCGGCCGCTGCTGTTTCATCACCTTGCTGAAGATGGTGCCGTCAAAGGGGTACGTATGGCCCTTATTGAGTCCCGTTGGAATAAAGGTCAGTAAATCCACAATATGCAGATACTGCCGGGTGTCTTCATCCAGGACCATGACGATGGCCAGCTCGTAAGGGATGACCGTCCTCATTTCATGAAAAATGGCGTGAAGAAGTTCGCTGCTTCGGAAGCTTGAGTTGATGATTGAAGAAAGATTTTCCATGGCTTTGAGCTGCATGGACTGATCTTCGTTTTCTCTCAGGAGTCGCAGGTTATCGTAGGTAAAGGCCGCATTGCTCAACAGGGGAATCAGAACATCCACATCCTCCTGTGTAAAGGGTTTTTCTGTTTTCCTCCTGGAGAGGGTCAGCACGCCGATGATATCGTTAATCGTTTTTAAAGGCATGCATATAAACGATTTCGTGGAATATTGGGATTGGGATTGACGTCCGAAGCGCATGTCCGTTTCAATGTCTTCAACCAGAAGAGGGGCTTTATTGATCACGGCATACTTGGCAATGCCGTCGGCAAAACTCGTGCGATCCCCTTTTTTGGCGATATCGCCCAGACCGATGCTGGCCTCGATGACAAAGACATCCCGCTTCGGTTTCTCCAGGATCATGACGGATCCGATATCCGCACCGGCCAGCTTCAAGGCCCGCTCCAGTGTGATATAAAGCAGGTCCTCCGTGTTGAATGTCATATAGCAAAGATCGGACAGTTCTTTCAGGGTGGAGATTTCAGATGTCTTTTTCTCCAGGTTTCTGAAGCTGCTCCTCAATTCATACTCAAGGGTCTGAAAGGAATGGACGATGCCCTTCAATTCATCTTCCGCCTGGGGAATATGAGATGGAGAAAACTCCGTCGCAATTGTTTGAGAGATGTCTCTGGATATACGGGCAATCTCGTCGAACATTTTGCGAAGCATGATGAAGCCGAAGAAGGAAAAAAGGAGGAATGTCATGAAATAAATGGGGATGTATTCATCGCTCAGGATATCGTACTTCATGGCGAAGTACATGAATCCCCCAATGGGTGTCAGAAAGAAAAGGCCGAATATAACGGAGAGTTTATAGTAGAGACCCTGTTTTTCAAGGGAGAACTTATTAAACCATTTTCCGGGATTCATAATGAGCGCCTCCTGAACAATGCTCCCCCCTTTTTAACTTATAGAATGAAATTCATGAGTCAGGTAGATAATTTTTATGGCTTTTCCTGTTCTACAGCTTTCAGGAGGTTACCGGCTATTTTCTCGTGAATGAGTTGAGATGCCATATTGTTGCCGGCCATTCCGATCCGGATAGCAACCATAGTTTTCTCCTGGGAGACATATTCAATGTTGATCTGGACCTTCTCATCATGGACGACAGCGGTCATGGCGCCGGTGGAAATTTTCATTTTCTTGTCGAGGCCGGATGCCTTCACGTCCGTCATGGTTTTTTCGCAGGCCTTCCATACTTTATC
>JBAWYD010000108.1:0-7501 GCA_037143735.1 Deltaproteobacteria bacterium | reverse complement strand
AGGACCCGGACATGGAAAAATTAAGATTCGCCATATACCGGCCGCTCTGCAATTCTGTTTTTGACTTGTAATTCATGGCCGGCATCCCGGGCATGGCCGCCATGCCATAGTCCACAGCCACCATGGCGTCGGTCACAGCGGCGCCTTTGGCGTCCTGGATGTTTATCTCCATCTTATTCTGGCCCGTAACCGGAGGATTTTTATCCATCTTTACATTAACCATGTAGTTTCCGGCCTTCTTCATTACCGTGTAATCCTTCGCATACACAAAACCTGCTGCGAGAAGCAGTATGAGTATGACTGTAGCAAATTTCTTCATCACCTGTCTCCTTTCATTCCTTTTTGAAAACCATTCGATGTATCAGTGAGGATGATGCCTCCTTATGCGTGAAGAAAAATACCATGAAATCATTAATGTTTCATCAAGATTTTTAAGGATTTAAAAAAAAGGTTATCGCTCTGCCCTATATCCCTGATGGTCCCATCCGGATATCGCTCCGGCCGTAGGAACTGACCATCATTACTATCAGAAAATAGACTTCGGCGTTTCCGGAAATGAGAGGGAGGGGGATTTTCATCCTTCGTTGTGCCCGACCCGGGCATGGTGGTTAGAGCTTGTTCAATAATTCAGTTCTCTCAGCCGTTTTCACATTGACACACATACCCTTTTTCTCTATGCTTCCAACCATCGAAAAAGATTTTTCGTGAGGAGGGTAAAGATTATGTATTTCCCTGCGTATCGACCGCGGAGGTTGAGAAAAAACGAAAGTTTCAGAAGGATGATCCGGGAGACAAGGCTATCCGTTGACGATCTGGTATATCCCCTTTTCGCGGTTCCCGGAAAAGGGGTGAAGAAACCGATCAACTCCATGCCGGGGCATTTTCAGATGTCCGTGGATCACCTCGTCAAAGAGGTACAGAGGGCAAAAGATCTGGGGATACCCGCCGTTCTTCTCTTCGGGATTCCCGAAAAGAAGGATGAAACGGCCTCCGGCGCTTTCATCAATGACGGCATCATTCAGCAGGCAGCAAGAAGGATCAAGGACAAGGCGCCTGACATCCTGGTGATCACCGATGTGTGCCTCTGCGAATACACCAGCCACGGCCACTGCGGAATGATCGAAAAGGGAGATGTGGATAACGATACCACCCTTGAGGTTCTGGGAGAAACCGCCATATCTCACGCAAAGGCAGGGGTGGATATGGTTGCCCCTTCAGCCATGATGGACGGCCAGGTCGGAGCAATCCGGGAAGCCCTCGATGACGCGGGATACGAAAACTTGCCCATTATGGCCTATTCCGCCAAATACGCCTCCTCCTTTTATGGACCTTTCCGTGAGGCTGCGGAAAGCGCCCCGAAATTCGGGGACCGGAAGACCTACCAGATGGACCCCGCCAACGGGGACGAAGCCATCCGGGAAATCAGCCTCGATGTGGAAGAAGGCGCTGATATCATTATGGTGAAACCCGCCCTCCCCTACCTCGATATTATCTCTCGGGCGAGGGAAGAATTTGATTTGCCCATCGCGGCGTATAATGTCAGCGGAGAATTCGCCATGATCAAGGCGGCGGCCAATCTGGGCTGGCTCGACGGAGAAAAAGCGATGATGGAATCGCTTACTTCGATTAAGCGGGCGGGTGCGGATATCATTATTACCTATTTTGCACCGGAAGCGGCGGCGTTTCTTCAGAAACAGTAAAAAACAGGGGAATGACCACTATCTTTTATGAAAAAGAAAACACTGCCTGTTTTGCCTGATATTCTACGAATGGTTGCCTGGGAAGTCACCCGGAGTTGCAATCTTGCCTGCGGTCACTGCCGGGCCTCGTCCCTGCAAGGCCCCTATGAGGGCGAACTGAATACAGACCGCTGCCTGAAGCTTCTGGACGACATCGCTGCAGTCAGCCGGCCGGTCGTTATCCTCACGGGAGGAGAACCGCTCCTGCGCACTGACATCTTTGAGATTGCCGCTTATGGCGACAGCCTGGGGCTTCGCATGGTTCTGGCCACCAACGGAACGCTGGTGACGGAGCAAACGGCCGCAAAGATGCTGAAATCGGGAATCAAGCGGGTCAGTGTCAGTATCGACGGTAAAGACGCAATACACCACGACGCTTTCCGCAACGTGGCCGGCGCCTTCGATGGGGCTCTGGCCGGAATCGAGGCCATGAAGAAGGCCGGGCTGGAGTTTCAGATCAACACCACCATCACCCGAATGAATCTGGATCAGCTGGCCGACATCAAAAATCTGGCGGTCACAATCGGCGCCGCCGCCCATCATATTTTTCTCCTCGTTCCTACGGGACGTGGCAAAGAGATGTCCGATCAGGCCATATCTCCGGGAGACTATGAGAAAACGCTGAACTGGTTCTATGAAGAAAGCTTCCATTGCCCCATTCAACTGAAGGCCACCTGTGCGCCTCACTACTACCGGATATTGCACCAGAGGGGTAAGGATCAGGGATCAGTGGTCAGGGGTCAGGGATCGGGGGTTGAACGTGCGGAAAGTCCCCTCCACGCCATGACGCGCGGTTGTCTGGGGGGAAGCTCCTTCTGTTTCATATCCCATACGGGACAGGTGCAGCCCTGCGGCTATCTGGAACTGGACTGCGGCCAGATCAAAGAAAAAACCTTCGCCGACATCTGGAAGCATTCTCTTATATTGAAAGAACTGAGGGATTTGAATACATACAAAGGAAAGTGCGGCCGCTGTGAGTTCATCCGGGTATGCGGCGGGTGCCGGGCGCGGGCTTATGAAGTGACGGGAGATTACCTTGCCGAGGAACCCTTTTGCATCTATGAACCAAAAGTGACGGACGGGTCATTGCGAGGAACGGAGTGATGAAGCAATCTAATCATATCGAATATTTGCAAACCGTGAGATTGCTTCACTTCGTTCGCAATGACGTCTTTTTTTACTTTTTTACGAGAACGTCAAAGGTGTTTTAAAATGAAAAAATTTATCGTGCTATTTGTATCCGCGTTTCTGCTCATCACCGGCAGTCACGCCATCGCCGCTTCTTTCCAGGACCTGGACACCAACAAGGACGGACAGCTTGATATGAAAGAGCTTGACGCGGCTGCGGTAAAGGTCTTTAAAAAACACGACAGGAACGGTGACGGATATCTGGACAAAGCGGAATTCATGGCCATTGAGGGAGCAAGCTCCCGGTTTGAGGATCTGGATGCAAACCGTGACGGAAAACTGGACATGAAAGAGCTTCGGGATGCAGCCTCCAGAAAATTTGATCTCAACAATAAAAACCGCAACGGCACCCTGGATGATCTGGAACGCAACGAGAGAGGATTGCTCAACGCCGAGCCCCTGTATCATATATATTTTTAAAATGGATGACATTGATAAAAAAATCCTGAATATCATTCAGAGGAACTTCCCCCTCGTAGAGGAGCCGTTCAGGGCGGTGGCGGAAAAAGCAGGCATCAGCGAAGAAGAAGCCCTTGAGCGCATCGGAAGAATGAAACAAGCGGGCATCATCCGCAGGATTGGCGCCATCTTCGATTCCCGGAAGCTGGGCTTTGTCGGTGCCCTCTGCGCCGCCAGGGTGCCCGAGGATAAATTGAAGGCCTTCGTTGAGGTGGTAAACGCATATCCCGGCATTACCCACAATTACAGGAGACGTCACGAATATAATGTCTGGTTTACGTTCATTGCTTCTTCCGACGAAGACCTTAAAAATAATCTGGCCGAAATAAAGGGCCGCACGGGTATTCCGGACATACTTGACATGCGTGCGTCCCGGACTTTCAAAATCGATGCGAGCTTCGACTTATAGCAAAGGGCTGATCAGCATGAACTTTTTAACAGTAAAAGGAAATTCCCTGTTCAAGCCTGGCATGACGGCGAATCCGGTCCGTATGTTGATCCTGTTTGTTGTAACCTGCATTTTTGCCGTCCCTGTTTTCGCCGCAGACAAACCCGTCTGGGTGGAGGCAACCGGCGAGGCCTATCTGGGAGATCTGGAAACGCCGAAGGAGGTGAAGGAACGGGCAAAGCGCGACGCGGGGGCGAAGGCCGTCGAAAAAGCCGTTGGCATGTTCATCAAGTCCCAAACGCTCGTTTCCAACTATCAGCTCGCCGAGGATCTGATCTACGCATCCGTCCGGGGAAAAATCACAAAACTCAACGTCCTTCATGAAGGCTGGGACAGGGGGGAAAGAAATCTCTGGACGGTAAAAGTCAGGGCCCTCGTTGAACTCGTTTATCCCGAAAGAGGGGAGGGTCTGCAGATTAAACTATCCCTGTCGAAATCGGACCTGAAAGAGGGAGAGGAGGTCCGGGTGTTTTATCAGGCAAACAGAAATTGCTATGTCTATATCTTCTCCGTCGCCGCAGACGGCTCTGTAACCCTCCTTCTGCCGAATTCATTGATCCGGGAGAACCTTGTCACGCCGGAAAAGGTCCACGAATTCCCGCCGTCAGGCAATGAAATCAAACTGAAGGCCGTGTTTCTTCCCGACTTTAAAGAAAATACGGCGGAGGAAAAAATCAAAGTCATTGCCACGAGCAATCTGGAAAATCTTCTTCCTTCCGGATTCCAGGAGGGCCTGTTCAAGGTCTACGATGCCCGATCCACCGGCATGATCAGCGACCTTGTGAAGCGTCTCAACCAGATAGACCCCTCCGAATGGACGGAAGCCACGGCTGTTTACACCATTCGCCGATGACGATCTATCACCCTCCACGCAAGGACGAAACGGAATAAACATGGAACTCGAGAAGCCCACCCTTTTTTTAATCGACGGCAGCAACTATATATACCGCGCTTTTTACGCCATTCGGGAGCTGTCCAATTCCAGGGGTTTTCCCACCAACGCCATCTACGGATTTACGACCATGCTGATAAAGTTCCTGCGCGACTGGAAGCCCCGATACATTGCCATCGCTTTCGATGTCAAAGGGCCCACGTTTCGTCATGAGGCTTACGACGGCTATAAGGCAACGCGAAAGGCCACGCCGGAAGCGCTCATTCCCCAGATCGCCTGCATTAAGGATGTCGTCCGCGGCTTTTCCATCCCCGTTCTGGAAAAACAGGGGGTTGAGGCCGACGACATTATCGGATCTCTGGCAAAAAAGTACGCCGCTGAAGGGTTAAAAACGGTCATCGTATCCGGAGACAAGGACATGATGCAGCTTGTAACCGAAGACATTATCATGATCGACACTATGAAAGACAAGACCTACGACATCAACGCGGTCAGGGAGCGTTTCGGGGTCGGGCCTGAAAAGGTGGCGGAGATCCTCGGACTGATGGGGGATACGTCAGACAACATCCCCGGCATTCCGGGTATCGGTCCCAAGAGCGCGCAGAGGCTGATTGAAGAATTCGGATCCGTCGAAGGGATTCTGAAAAATGTAGACAGGCTGAGAAACGCCAAGCTCCGTGAAACCGTCCGTACACATGCCGAACAGGCTACCATGAGCCGGTACCTCGCCGTGATCAAAACGGATATTGAATTGGATTTTGATCTGGAAAACGCCCGTTACACGGAACCGGACCTGAGCGCCCTGAAAGAATTGTTCAAGGAGTTTGAATTCTCGTCCCTGATCCAGGAATTGAAAATCAGGGAGACATCCGTGGAAGGACAATATCGTCTCATTCTGACAGACGACGATTTTAAGACCCTGACGGAAAGGCTGGAACAGGTGAAGGCATTTTCTCTGGATATCATCGCAAGCGGTGCGCCGATGCGCGCCGGGATTGTCGGCATATCGATCTCCCCCTCGCCGGGTGAAGCCTGCTATATTCCTCTTGCTCACGAATATGTGGGTGCGCCTGTTCAGCTCCGGACTGCTGACGTCCTGCAAGGTCTGACGCCTTTTCTCACCAAAGACGACGTCCCAAAGCACGGCCATGACATGAAAAACATCCTGATTATTCTGGCCAGGCTGGGCGTGGATATGAACGGCCTGGGGTGCGACACCATGGTGGCGTCTTATATCCTGAATCCCGCGAAGCACAGCTTTGAACTGGCCGACGTGGTCCGGGAGCACTTAAGCCGGCACATCAACTCGGAAAAGGAGCTGGTGGGCAGCGGCGCCAGGGTTCTACCCTTCCGGGTTGTCCCGGTTGAAAAGGCGATGGACTACGCCTGCAGGCGTGCCGACGCTGTTTTCATCCTGACCGACACCCTTACGGAAAAAATAGATCATGAAAGATTCAAAGACCTTTTTCACCGGGTGGAAATGCCACTGGTATCTATTCTTGCGTCGATGGAGAAAAAAGGCGTTCTTCTCGATATAAAACTTCTGAAAGACATGTCCGAAGAATCGGAACAACTGTTGTCTCTTTCCGAGGCGAAGATTTACCAGCTGGCGGGGGAAAAATTCAACGTCAACTCTCCGAAACAGCTTCAGGTCATTCTCTTTGACAAGCTCGGCCTTCCCAAAGGCAGAAAAACGAAGGAGGGCTATTCAACCGATGTGGACGTCCTCACGAACCTCGCCATGAGCCATGAGCTTCCGGCGGAAATCCTCGCCTATCGGAGCCTGGCCAAGTTGAAGTCAACCTATATTGACGCCCTTCCCGCCCTCGTCCATCCGGAAACCGGCCGGGTTCATACGTCTTATAACCAGACCGTCACCGCCACGGGACGTCTTTCCAGCAGCAATCCGAATTTACAGAATATCCCCATCAGAACGCTGGAGGGCAAACGGATCAGACAGGCCTTCATCGCACCGGAAGGCTGGAATATCGTCTCCGCCGACTACTCCCAGATCGAACTCCGGATACTTGCCCATCTGTCCGGTGATGAGGCGCTTATCGAGGCCTTCACTTCCGGCGAAGACATTCACAGCAGGACCGCTTCCAGCATTTTCGGCGTGTTCCCGGAGATGATCAATGCAGACATGAGGCGACAGGCTAAGGTGATCAACTTCGGCATTCTTTACGGGATGAGCCCCTTCGGCCTGTCAAGGGAACTGGGCATCTCACAGAAACTGGCGCAGGATTACATCGACGAATATTTCAATAAATATAAGGGTGTACGGATCTTCCTGGACAGTATCCTGGAAAATGCCAGGCGTGACGGATATGTCTCGACCCTCCTGAACCGACGCCGCTATCTCCCCGAAATCAACAGCGCCAATGCCACGGTTCGCCAGTTTGCGGAACGTATGGCCTTCAACGCCCCGATCCAGGGTACGGCAGCGGACCTCATCAAAGTCGCCATGATCAATATCTCAACGCGATTTGCGGAAAGACGTCTGTTGGCGTGCATGATCATGCAGGTTCACGACGAACTGGTTTTCGAGGTTCCATCGGCGGAAAGGGAAGAACTCATGAACCTTGTGAAGAAAGAGATGGAAGGCGTCATACAACTGAATGTCCCCCTCAGGGTGGACATCGCCTCCGGCAGGAACTGGGATGAGGCGCATTGATGACGTATGTCCCCGGTATTCAGCACGCAAAAAGATATATTCTAATGCAGTGAACAAGGAGGTTTGATTATGTTCAAGGAATTAATGACAATGCCTCATGT
>JBAWYD010000107.1:0-7588 GCA_037143735.1 Deltaproteobacteria bacterium | reverse complement strand
CGGGGGCGGCTCTACCATGAAAAGGGTGTGAAGTTTTTTGTCGAATTAATAAACGCATTCAGCTCGATGACTGAAGGTATATTGGAATACTTGTCGGTCCATGGCCTCAACATCTCCATTTTCAGATCCGAAGCATTTTCTTTCCATTGCAGTTGAGAAACAAGCGCTTGATTGATTTGCCGATCCCATGTCAAAGCCATCCATTTTGACGCCAAAAGTACAGGCCCCTGCGCCTCGTTCCGGTCAGCCAGCGCGAAGGCATTGACAGCCCTGGCGTTGCTGAACAGAACTGGCGCGAGGTCAAGGTATCTGTTGCTGATATGGAACAGAATAAGTCCCTTGTCTTTCATGTGCACCTTATATTCCAGGATCGCATCCGTAGTCAGAAGATGCACGGGGACAGAATCTCCGCTGAAGGCATCGATGACCAATATGTCGTAATGCTCCCGGGGAATCTTCCGTAAGGCAAGCCGCGCATCGTCAAAAAAGAAGTTCAGTTTTGCGCGGGAATTCTGCAGATAATCAAAGATGTTCACGAAAACAGCAATGTCCGGGTCCAGTTCAAAAAAGTCCATCTCTTCGCCCTGTTTTCCATAGGCGCTCAGCGTGCCCACGCCCAAACCGACAACCCCAATCCTGTTGGTCGCGAAATGGCTACTGCTCAGCACCTTCCCCACCGGAGTCTTTCGATGATAGTAGGTCAGGGGTTCCTCCCTTTTCGCATTATCTTCCGTGAGGTATTGGGCGCCATGCAGCGTGGTCCCGTTCATCAGCTTGAGAACGGGCGGGCCGGCGGTTATTTTGTAAATGCCATAGTAATTCCTGTAGGCACGGATAACCTTGCCGTCCGTGCTCCAGAAATCTTCAACAAATGGCGCCACAACCAGGACGAGCAGCAGACAGATGCAGAGCGACGTCTTTTTTTTGTTCAATTCCTTGAAAATAAAGCCGAACGCCAATAAAATCATCGTCATGCCGAGGACGTTGTATTTCTTGAATACAAGCGGCCAGGCGATCACGAATATGACAGCATACGCAATCAAGCGTAAATTGTAAAAATCGATCATGGAACGCCCCTGCTTCAAGCTCAACGACAATCCGACGATGAAAAGGCCCAGGAGAAATTCAAGAGGCGAAGTAAACAACCCCGGCGCGAGCCAGGTCACTATCACGCTGCCCGCGAAGCCGCCGAGGGAAACGATCAGATAAAAACCCGTCAGATCATTCTTTTCCTGCGGCCTGCTCTGGTAGAGTTCATGCTGACAAAACATGCAGAGGGCAAAAAGGGACAAGATAAATGCGATAACCTGAGGCGAAACAGGAAGGATTCTCCCCTGGGCAAAAAAGAAAATCAGGACACTGAATCCCATCACAAGATGAAATTTCTCTGTTATCCATTCCGGATAAAGCGGCTTATCCCGAAAGGTGAGCACAAAAGAAAGCAGGTAGATGCATAACGGGATGATCCAGAGAAGCGGACAGGGCGCAATTTCATAAGTAATGACATTCGTAACGGAGAGAAAGAGGATGCAACCCGCCGCGGACAGGAGAAACCAGTAGAGTTTCTGCCTTACCGCCTCATCGGTTAACCTGTGCTTTCTGACAAATACAGATTTATCAAAAATTTTCAAACTGGGAACTTCCGTGTCCGAAAAGTCAATCTTCAGAAGCGAGACAAGATACAGCAGGAGAAACAGGAAGTAGAGTATTCTCCAGATCGCAACCTGGGTGTCCAGATCGAAGTACGCTTCAAACAGGAAAGGATAGCTCAGGAGTCCCATGAATGATCCGACATTCGACACAGCGTACAGCATGAAGGGATTGCGGCTCTCCGGCAAATCGCTGTGCGCCAGCCAGCTTTGCGTGACAATGCTGATCGTGGAGAGAACAAAAAAGGCCAGCCCGATCGTTAATGACAACTGAAAAAAAATGTCAATCACCAGGGGAATGCCGGCATGCGCGACGATTTCCGGCAACGACCGGCCGGGAAAGAAAAGCAACGGCAATAAAATCAGAATAGAATGCAGGTATCTGTACCTGTACATCCCAAATTTCCTGATGACAACATGGGAGTACAAATATCCCAGAAGCAGGGCAAACTGAAAGAAGACGATGCAGGCGCCCCAGACAAGATAGCTGCCGCCAAACCTGGGCAGGAATATTTTGGCAATGATCAACTCGATCTGGAAGAGTAAAAAAGCGGATACAAAACTGAGTGCATAGAGATAATGGACTTTTTTCATCATACTCCTCACCGGGGTTTGAACAGCCCAATGGCGGCGCCTGCTCGGCTTTTCCTTCCTTCCAAAAATTACTGTTTTTCCCGTCGTCGTGTTTACGGGAAAGGCGCCGTTCGCATTTCCGCATATCATGTGCCGTGGAGACATGTACCAAAATATTGCCCGACCGGCAACCTTTTCTCTGCGCAAAGGTAAACATCATCTGTAAAAAGTAAAAACGGCCGAAAGCAACCCCGACACATCTCAAAAGCACGAAACAGGCAGATGGCGTGTCCAGCCATATTCCTATGCTCTAATGTTGGAAGCCGGGCAAAACAGCCCGTTCATTTTTTTACAGCCTTGATTAACAATACGGATGATAACGCGCGAGGCATGATGATGGCATCAATCAGTGCGATACCGGCATACAATATGTTGGTCCATCGGAAGAGGCGTATCATGACGCTCGCAGGCTTTGATTTCCATCCCCTGATTTGCGCCTTACCTCTTGATCTCTGAAGGGTGGAAATACATGCCGTGACAATGAGCATGGTCATCTTTTCGAGAGGTCCCAGCACTTTCCGAATCAACAAGGGGGCGAACCCGACCTCTATCAACAAACGTTCCATTTCAAGAAGCTTATAACGGCGGTGGTGGTTTACGAAACGGTCATCAAAGGAAAAATAAAAATGCCGGTGTG
Source organism: Deltaproteobacteria bacterium (assembly GCA_037143735.1). GTDB lineage: Bacteria > Desulfobacterota > Syntrophia > Syntrophales > UBA2185 > JAPLJQ01. The sequence goes on along the minus strand of JBAWYD010000107.1, from coordinate 4,669 downwards.
GAAACGTGACAACAAGGCTGCCCCCGCGCTTTGTCACTCCGGCGATTTCCCTCAAGGCCTTTCGGTCATCTGCGAGATGTTCCATGACCTCGGAAGAAACGGTGTGGGAAAAGGCATCTGCCTTGAATGGCAGGTTCATGCCATCGGCCACGACATAATGCCCTTTGCCATGGATCTTTTTTAATGTTCTGAGAGCCGAAAAGGACAGATCCGAATAAACAACCTCATTTCGGGAGGTCAAAACGGGAGACATGCCGCTCCCTATCTCAAGAAAAACCCCTTCTGTTTCACTTCGTATCACCTTCTCAACGGCACGCTTTCTGAGAAGATAGTTATACAGGTAGTTCTTCAGTGCAATATATGTCTCATCTTCAAAGAAATCCGCAAAACGGTTGTCGTTTGATAACGTCATGGGTGGTTCCTGGGAAACATGTTCGATCCGACGATCCCCGCTTTTGACAGGCGAAAAGTCAACGCCGTCATGAGACAGCCCATTCCGTATTTCACGCTGCGTTGAAAGTTGATTGATGACGCTTCCGCAAAGTATTTTGTGGGACAGCTGATCTCGGCAATCGTATAACCGAACCAGATGATCTGGGCCAGCATCTGATTGTCGAAAACGAAATCGTCGGAATTGACCTCTATGGGCAAATTTTCCAGCAGTTCTCTGGAAAAAGCCCGGTATCCCGTGTGATATTCGGAGAGCTTCGCACCTAATAGAACGTTTTCTACAAAGGTGAGAAAACGGTTGGCGATATATTTCCACCGGGGCATCCCGCCCCGGACGGCGTGCCCCCCGAGGATTCTCGACCCCAGAACGCAGTGATAAAGACCGCTCCCAATCATGGAGGCCATAGCGGGGATCAGTTTCGGCGTGTACTGGTAATCGGGATGCACCATAATGATGATGTCCCCTCCCTCTTTGAGCGCCATTCGGTAGCATGTCTTCTGGTTGGCCCCATAGCCGCGGTTTTTTTCATGGACATAGACCCTGGTATGGGGGAGAGACCTGGCGATCGCCGATGTTTCGTCACGGCTCGCGTCATCCACAAGGATCACGAGATCGACGATCCCCTGGGCCATGACCTCGTCATAGGTCATTTTCAGGGTCTGCGCCGCGTTGTAGGCGGGCATGACGACAATCACCTTTTTATCTTTAAACATGGAGCACGTCCTTGCTTTAATCTTTAGCAGGTTTCTATACTACAACGCAATAATCGGTGTAAAATCTTATTCCGGCTTCGATAAAGTTAAATTTTTCTCCCGTACGAACAAGACGCCGTCGGCATCAGTGTATACCTCGCGCCATTCGGGCTCCGAACGTAACAGTGCCATGACAGGACTATCAGGCCTGATTAGTATCATGTCGTGAGGATATTTATGTAAATAATTTTTCCAGCCTGACCTCCCTGCAGAAAACTCAAAAAACTCGCGGCTCACATATTCAGGGTAGACGGTCTCATAACGTCCATCCATCGCAACACGGCATCCGTCTGATAATTCCCAGATAATGTATTCTCCCCAACTGAACTCTGTCAGGATGTTGCCCTTAATCCCGTGGGAACGTATATACTCGACAGCGCCTGCCGGATAATTATAATCAGTTGTTCCACCTTTAGATATAGACGGCACATTAATGTCAAAAGGGTGACCCGTAATAAACCTTGCACCAAAAATGACGAGCAATCCGGAAAACAGGATTGGCGTACATAGTCTGATAAATCTGTTCCAGCGGGCGGCTCGTACAGAAGATGATTGTATGTTCTCCCATGCCTGTGTGAAATAGGTTGGTGCAATAATACCCATAATTAAAAAAAATAGGCTTTGATGCCGTATATGCATACAAGCTAAACACGAAGTCACTGTTAATAAGAGAATATCAGTAATGTTCCAATTACGGAGGCTCAGTACCATAATCACGGCAAAAAAGAATAGTAACAGAAAAAAGGCGTTATTTGCCAGATATTCGCCGTTTTTTAAAGCCAGAAAGACCGATTGCCACTCATCTATTTCAGGCCGGGGCATCGATAAGGCTTGCATAAGGTAGATCCAATATTTGAAACCGTATGGATTGATCAGGGTCACAAATATAGACGGCGCCGATATCAGAAAATAAGGCATGAACCTGCGCTTCGACACAGCCTCCCCGGCAGCGTAAAGTCCGACAAGTCCAATCCCGGCAACAAATCCTGCATGAAGGTTCGCCCATACTAAAAATATCGGCGCAAGCCACCACAGATGGCGCCATCGCCCCGTTGATCTGGAGCTTTCAAGGATAAAGATTGTGAGCACAAAAAAAAGATTAGTAAAAATCTGCGCCCTTACCGGCGAATAGGCAAAACTAAAAAAAGGGCTAATTAACAAAAGGCAGATGAGAGCAGCCCCATTTGAAGCTCCACGCATTCGGGCAGTCATATAGATCAAGACAGCGGTTCCTAAACCAAGAATATATTTAAGCCCTTGCAGGCCGGCCGGTCCCAGATTCTGGTAAAGTGGGTAAAAAATTACCCCGGTAAGCCATTCGTGGTATACCCAGATTGCCTTGGTTGGAGTATAGGCAAATATGTCATAAAAAGGAAATCCATTGCCAATCCAGAATAAACGACCAAATGCCAGGTACCCCCACAGGTCGGGATCCGCCTTTGTATCTGTGAGACGTCCCATTATTAGAGCGGCCATACCAAGCAAGATTACCCAGGATAACCAACCAGTCTCACTCTGTATCTTATTCACCCGCTCATTCATAATGGGGCACACTTCTGATGGCCTCTACCTTTCGGTTTCCTCTTTCTTTTGTAATGACTACATGATCTTCACTCCGGTGAGCGGCCTTCCAATGACCGTAGATGCTCTTTCGCCTTGGCATTCTGCGGGTTTAGTGAAAGAGCCTTCGTCAGATAGGACAAGGCCTTTGATGTCGCACCTTTTAGCTCAAACAAAAGCCCCAAATTCATGTAACCTTCATCGATTCCCGGAGCAAGTTGGATGACTTTTTGAAAATATTGTTCGGCTTGTTCATAATCGTTAAGAATGGCATAAGACTTTCCCAAATAGTTGTAGGCCGGTACAAAATCCGGCTGCAATTCAAGAACTTTTTTGAACTCCAAGACGGCTTCCTGGTAGTTTCCTTTTTTAAAAAGCATTTTCCCACCCAGGGAATAGTGGATTCTCGTGGCCTTCTGCCACTGGTCAAATATCTGGATATCATTTCGGAACAGGAGGTTCGTACATGCAAAAAGAAGTAATGTGATTCCCAGATAGGCGAGAAATCGTTTCCAGTTTTTCTCCCGGATCAGTCCGAAGAGACACGTCAGGAAGTAGGCGGAAAATATTGATATAAGGGGTGCTGCGGGCAATCGGTAACGTGATGCCGCAAAAAAGACCAACACAGATAAGAGATAAACTAAAATCATCCAATAGAGGAGAAAAGCTTGACGGAATCTTATAAGGGAAAGACCCATTCCCATAATTCCAAGGGCGGCAATGATACCAAATGGGATAAACGGCCAGGACTGGATTGTCACGTAATTCTTATAAGTCGAATCGAGGTCGTGAACTTCGTAGTTGCCCCAAAAAAAACAAAACTTTTTTAGTTCAAGAAGTAGTGAGGACGACGGGTTGGCCTGAATAAGATCCAGTGTGCAGGAAAACCAGAATTTCGAACACTCTGAGGGACTAAGGGGTAACCCGCTTAAAGCTCTTGCCGTATTTCTGAAAAGGACATGGGCATAGTCTGGCTCAGGTTGTCCTTCTTCAATAAATCCCTGATGGGATAAATCCGCCCGCTCCATTCCCGTGGCACCCGGGCCATTGCCATGGAAGAAGACTTTACCCCCATCGGCGGTAACCAGGATGAAATCATTGCATTTCAGATAATTTCTCAAGGTAATTGGAGAAACCAGGAGAAAAACCCCCAAGAGGAGTGACAGGGTTGCTATTAATTTTTTATCTCTTTTGGCGACACCCCACCAAATCCAAATCACTGCGCCTGGTAAAATGAGCAGGGTATTGGCTTTGGTAATCACGGATAAACCAATGAGCGCCCCGGCTAAAAACCATTTCCATGCCCGGTATTCAGAAGAATTTTCATTTCTTGCCTGGATCAGAACAAAGACAGTAAGAGAATTGAAGAATATGGCAAAAGCTTCTGGCTCCAGAGTTAATTCAATTAAGGTTAGATTACCGTAAAGGACTAAAATGACGGAGGCAATGAGTCCTATGCTCCTGCCAAATAGTTTTTCGCCGATTATGTAGATAATAAGGCAGTTCAAGCTGCCAATTATAATTTGCAGGACGGCCAGGGATTCCCAATTTGCTCCGAAGATTTTATAAAACAAAACATTGACATAGAGATAAAGGGGGCTCAAATCGACAATTCTTTCGCCAATGTCGATACCCTTACCGATCTGCTCGGCGAAATAGGGATATTTATAGAAGATGATCGGATCAGTCGCGAAAAAGAAAACCAACAGTTTGATTGTCAGGGCCAGTACAAAAATGGCAAGCAGTGTGACGTTTCTGTCTTTAGTTAATAGAGAAAGAATAGTGGATGTCATAGGTCTTAACTTACAGAATCTCAAATTACGAATAAATCCACTCCAAGCTTTGAAAATTATTTAAACAGGTTATATCTCAAGATACACCATAAAGCCCACAGACCGTCCTTCCA